>CADBTG010000051.1 GCA_902797475.1 uncultured Lachnospiraceae bacterium
ATCTCTGGAGTAACGGACATAACCACCGAACTTAACCTCGCATGCATATTCCGGACGCTTAATTTCGAACGGATTGCCCTCCGCCAGCCAGTCATCCGGACGCTCTACCTGGTAGCCGTCCCTGATCTCCTGCTTGAACATGCCGTATTTGTAACGAATGCCGCAACCGTATGCCGGATAGCCGAGCGTTGCGAGCGAATCCAAAAAGCACGCTGCCAGACGGCCGAGACCGCCGTTACCGAGCGCTGCATCGGGCTCCTGATCCTCGATGACATCGAGATCAAGGCCGAGCTCCTCCAGCGCCTTACGAATCTCCTTGTCGGCTTTCAGGTTGATTACGGTATTGCCGAGAGCACGTCCCATCAGGAATTCCATTGAGAGATAGTATACGGTCTTCGCATCCTTCTTCTCGAACTCCTTCTGGCTCGCTGCCCAGCGGTCCACAATATAATCCTTTACGGCAAATGCGACCGCAGAGTAAATCTGCTGCTGTGACGCATCTTCTACCGTTCTTCTGTAGAAGGTCTTCAGGTAATCCTGAACATTCTTCTTGAATTCTTTCTTGTTGATAACCATTTTCAGGCCCCTCTTCCGTCCTTTTTTAGGCACAAACCAAGTCCGATTATATCACATGACATATTTACCGACCACACAAAGATTTCATAAAAGATTCATGTTTTTTGGGCAAAGTGATACTTTTTCGCCGTTTTTGCAATATCATATTGCAAAAAACAGCGGCTGCCGAAGCAACCGCTGTCAATCTCTTTATAAACAGGAATAACGTCAGCCTTTTACAGCACCGGCAATGAAGCTTTCCTGAATCTTTCTGCTCATAAGAATGTAAACGATGATCATGGGGATCGTCGCAATCGTGATACCTGCACCGATCAAACCGTAGTCAACCTTGTTCGTTCCGACGAGGTTTCTGATACCGATCGGGAGAGTTCTCATCTCTTCGCTAGTAACCAATGTGGTCGCGATGATCAATTCGTTCCAGCACTGCAGGAAGGAATAGATACCGATCGTCGAAATGGCGGGGGTCATCAGCGGGAGAATAATCCGGAAGAAAACACCGTACCGGGAGCATCCGTCAATATAGGCAGCCTCGTCGAGTTCCTTCGGAATATTGGTCATAAATCCGTTGCTGATCAGAATTGCCATGGATAGTGCAAACGCCGCATACGGAATAATCAGGGAAATTCTGGAACCGGTAATGCCAAGTTCGCTCGTGGTAATCAAAAGGGGAACCAGGGAAACCTGAACGGGAACCGTAATACCAAGCATGAACATCTTGTTAAATGCGCCGCTCGCTCTCCAGTTAAATCTCATCAGGGCATAGGAAGCCATCATGGCCGCAACGAGCGCAATGGCAATTGCCAACACGGTTACGATTACACTGTTCTTAAAATACGTTACGATTCTCTCAAGATGAAGCTCCGGGTTCGTGTAGTTCTCCCAGTGCCACTTGTTGGGCCATCCTGCAGGAAGACCGAATTTGTGCGTTAAGTTAACCTGCTCGTTGTTCTTCAAAGACAGCATAATCATCCAGAACAGAGGATACAGGTTAATAATCGACCAAACTATCAAAAGGATTGTGCTTATAATGCGAAGCGCGGGACCGGATTTTTTAATTGTATATCCTTCCGGAGCCCCTAATTTATTATCATTAGCCATATCAATCCCTTTCTCTGAAAAGCGCATTAATCAGAACCGCCGCAGCGAAGCACAGAACGATGATTACCACCGCACTTGCACTGGACATTCCGTAGAGTCCGACTGACTTCGTATTCATAAGAACGGTACTGGGAACTGCCGCAGCATAGGTTCTGTCGCCCGCAAGAATGGAAACAAGGTCGTAAGACTTTAAGGAACCGGTTACAGAGAAGATTACGCTTACTTTCAGTACCTGCTTCATGGAGGGGATGACTACAAAACGGTCAACCTGCCACGTGGTAGCGCCATCGATCATCGCAGCTTCACGAAGTTCGGGAGCTACGCTTTTAACGCCCGCGTACATAAGCAGCATATGATAGCCGACGTATTGCCATAGCATCGGAACAATACACGCCATTAGCAGATGATCGCCATTCGCCGCCAGCCATTGTATGTTCTCTTCGCCGATGATTCCAACACTGCGGAGCAACGGATTGATGACACCGGCATCGGCATCATACATACGTCTCCACAAAAGACCGATAACTACGGTCGAAATCAAAACCGGCAGAAAGTTGACGGACAGGAAGAAACGCTCTCCCTTAATTCCGCGGCCGAGCATCAAAGCAAGTCCGAGGGAAAGGGGAAGCTGGATCACCAGAGAAAGACCTGCCAGCAAGAATACGTTCTTTACACCCTTCCAAAGAGGATACCATTCCGTGGTGAACAGTTTTTTATAGTTCTGAAATCCGCAAAAAGTCTTATCAAACGGGAACTGCCAGTCGAAAACACTGTAATATCCCGAAATGATAATAGGTGCCACCAGAATTCCGAAAAAGAGAATCAATGCCGGCAGAAGAAACACGATAATGCTTATTGTGTCAGAGGTTTTTCGTTTCATGAATGCCTGCCTTCCGCAAAAAGAAGTGGCCTCTCCTGTTAAGGGAAAGGCCACTTTTCTTCGATAGATACGATTACTTAATAGCGCCCTTCAGATCGTCGATGAACTTCTGTCCGTCAACCTGAGCACCGTAAACCTTAGCAATCTCCTTAAGGTAGATGTCCTTGTCTGCGGAATTCATAGCAGTATCACCGAAAAGTACAAGGTAGTCAGACTTAGCAACGATATCAGCTACAGCCTGGGTAAGAGCGTTGATGTCCGTTGCCGGATAGTCAACCTTCCAAGCCGGGAGACCAGCACCGCTGAGGTAGCAGTACTTGCAGATCAGACGACCAAGCTCAAGAGCGTACTTAGCTGCGATTTCCTTATTCTCGGACTTGCCGAATACTGCAAGAGTATCGGAAGGACCACCGATGAGCTGACCAAGCTTAGACTTGGAACCATCGATTACCGGGAACTCAGAAGCCTTAACATTAAGACCAGTAGCCTTAGCGAAGTCTGCACAGTTCCAAGAACCGTTGATGTAGAATGCATACTTGCCAGCCATGAAGTTGGTCTTAACCTGCTCGTTATCCATGGACTGACCATTGGGATCGAAGTAACCCTTCTTGATCATTTCCTGGAACTTGTTGATAGCGTTAGCAACATCGGCGTTGCCCCAAGAAGCACGTCTCTGGAAGATGTCATCCAGGGTCTTAGCGCCACAGGACTTCTCGATGATGGACTCAACGTACTCAGTTACACACCACTCCTGGCCAGCACCAGCAGCACAACCGAACGGGATCTTGCCTGCAGCAACAAGCTTATCGCAGCAAGTCATGAGCTCGTCATAGGTAGCCGGAACATCGCTGTAGCCAACTTCCTTGAGGATGTCAAGGTTAGCGAAAAGCGTAACAATGTTCATGGTCAACGGAACACCGTACTTCTTGCCGTTGTAAATGGTGTTGTTGCACATCTTAACGTCGATGGCATCCTTCACATCGGGATCCTTGAAGGCGTTGTCAAGGCAGTAAACCTGACCGGCCTGAACGAAATCACCAAGGAATGCGCAGGACCAGGTGAAGAAGATATCAGCAACCTGACCAGCCTGGAATGCATCCTTAATCTTGCCCTTGTACTCATCATTCTGAGTAGCAAGCTCGTTAAGGGTGATGTTCGGGTACTTTGCCTTCATGTCGGCAATAGCCTTGTCGTAAGCGTCACGGTTGGAGTCTGTCGGAACGCAGATGGACCAGAAGTTAAGGGTAACCGTCTTGGTCATGTCGGGTGCGACATAAGGTGCGTTCGCGTCGCTGTTGTCGTCACCAGTGTTCTTCTTGCCGCAAGCTGCAAGAGACAACACCATGGCAACAATCAGCAGTGTTGAAAGGAACTTTTTCATGATGTCCTCCTTAAGGATGAGTATAATTTTTTCAGCTTTCGCTGAAGGTATATCGAAAGCAGTTTCCCGCTCGCGACCGTTATAAAGCGGTTAGGGCGTCATCGCCGTAACCCAGGGGTATTCGACCGTCATCACGTCATCGTGAATCGAATAGTAGAATACTGTTTCCGGAAGCTGTCCGTCATATCTCAGACGAATGGTTCCGTCATCATTTACATAATAATATCCGGGAAGGACTCCGTCCTCCAGGAAGGTTCCGTTCGCCGTGAACTGATAGCTCCAGTTCTTCTCGGGGCAATCCCAGTATCCGATTACCGGACTGTCGCCGGTCAGTTTGCTCGGCTTCAGCTTGTAATCCGTGATCCGGTATACGGTACGTCTGTTCTCTCCGTTCTTCGTTTCGTCAAAATAGCGGATGCTGACAACGTCTCCGCTTTCCGAAGTGAAGCGAACCGTATTCTCAAGCACTTCGTAGCTTTTGTACTTCACGCCGTCAAAACTTGCCGTGCCGTCTTTGTAGAAGATCATTGCCGGAACCGTACGATCGTGGATATACACCCACTGTTCGGCCATATCATCCGTTTTGACTGCCGCGCCCGGCGTCGGTGTGGCGGTATTCGCGGCACTCTTTCCGTTCGATTCGCTCTTGCATCCCGACATCGAAAAAACAACAATCATCAGTATGCCGATCCATGCGAAAGCGATCTTTTTATGCTTCATAGTCTGACCAAACCTCATTCGTGAAAATGCTCTGTCCGAATCCCCACAGATGTTAAAAAGGCGAAAATTCATCCTTCATATTCCGAATTATATCACATTTGCATATCAAGTCAAGCAAAAATATCGCATTTCTTTGTGCAATTTTTTATTCCCGAGCAGGTTTTCCTGCCTCAATAAGTGTCATTTTCCAAAGTAAAGTATACGCATTACCTCAGACATCATACATCTTGTATAGCAGCGGCGAAACGCTCATGCAGGCAGCATCGCCGCTGTGTTTCTTACAGTCCGAGTCCGTTACGGAAAGCGTCCATGAATTTCTCGAATCCTTCGATATCTTCCTTTTCGGGAGCGAGAGAGACCGCTTTCAAATTGGCAAATATCACGTCATCCAGATAACTCTGCAGAGCTCCTGCGCCGTTCTTCTTAGCCAGCATGTAAGCCGCAAGAATGCCGATGCCCCAGGCACCGCCCTCGCCTGCCGTTTCCATTACGGAAACCGGAGCGCCGACCGCCGCCGCGGCAAATTTCTGGCCGACAACGGGTGTCTTGAAATAACCGCCGTGGCCGAGCATCTTGTCAACCTTTACGCCCTCTTTCTTCAAAAGGAGGTCAAGACCGACCTTCAATGCGCCGAGCGCCGAGTACATATGCATCCGCATGAAATTCGAAAGCGTAAA
The DNA here is from genome assembly GCA_902797475.1 of uncultured Lachnospiraceae bacterium. Taxonomy (GTDB): domain Bacteria; phylum Bacillota; class Clostridia; order Lachnospirales; family Lachnospiraceae; genus ISDg. Next base: position 5,333 of record CADBTG010000051.1, read on the forward strand.
ACGGCTTTCCGCCGTACGAAGAACCGCAAGCTTGCTGTCCGCAACACCCACAACCGGCTCGCCGGAAAGGAAGTTATAGGAAAGCAGTCCGCCGCAGTCCGCCTCGCCCGAAAGAGCTGCGGAATAAAGCTTCGTAAACAGGTCTCCGGTCGGGATGTCACAGCCCATCAGCTTGCCGAACTCGCCGAACAGGCCGACCCATGCGTTAATATCGGAAGTACAGTTGTTGCAGTGCACCATCGCAACCGCCGCGCCGTCGGGCGTCGTTACGAGGTCGATTTCGGGATAAACCTTGCTGAGCGGCTTCTCTAAAACCACCATGGCAAATACGCTCGTTCCGGCGGAAATGTTACCGGTCCGGAGCCCTACGCTGTTCGTTGCCACCATACCGGTACCCGCGTCGCCTTCGGGCGGGCAGAGCGGAATGCCGGCCTTCAGCGTGCCGGTCGGATCCAACAGTTTCGCGCCTTCTTCGGTCAGAACGCCTGCCGGCTCACCTGCCGAAAGCACCTTCGGAAGAATGTCGCGAAGCTTCCACGGAACTGCCTTTGCCTCGGGAAGTGTATCGAAGATGTCAAGCATCCGCGCGTCGTAATCGCCGGTCGCGGAATCAATCGGGAACATGCCGGAAGCATCGCCCACGCCGAGCACCTTCTGCCCGCTGAGCCACTCATGTACCCAGCCTGCAAGCGTTGTAAAATGTGCAATCCGGTTCACATGCGCCTCGCCGTTTCGCATTGCCTGGTAGATATGCGCAATGCTCCAGCGCTGCGGGATGTTGAAATCGAAAGCCTTCGTCAAAGCGGCCGCCGCATCCTCGGTAATCGTGTTACGCCAGGTGCGGAACGGCACAAGAAGCTTTCCGTCCGTGTCAAATGCGAGGTAGCCGTGCATCATCGCAGAAATGCCGATGGCGGCAAAGCCGGTCAGCGCCACGCCGTACTCGGATTTCACATTTGCCGCAAGGTCTGCGTAGCAGTCCTGAAGCCCGAGCCGGATGTCTTCCTCGCTGTATGTCCAAACGCCGTTCTCATAGCGGTTCTCCCAACCGTGACCGCCCTGCGCGAGAACGTTGCCCTGTTCATCAATCACAACCGCCTTGATTCTCGTTGAACCGAATTCGATTCCGAGAATCGCCTTGCCCTGTGCAAGAATCGTTTTACTGTCCATCCCTGATACCTTCCTTTTCTTTATTGATAAATGAGACGACCGGTGTCATTTGCGGGCGTCCCGGCTCAAAAACCGGGCCCGAAGCCCCGCGGCATCCTCTTACGCGCTTATACCGCATCGCCACCCGATATCATCTCACATTTTCCGTCTTTTTTCAAGTCGGAGCGGGGTAATCCGCGCCGGTTCCTTCAGCAGGCTTCGCAGTCTGCGCCGGTTCCGGTGACAGCCCCCGTAATTCTCGCCGCTTCTAACGATAGCCCTCGTAATTCTCGCCGCCGATCAGGATGTCGCGCCGGTAGAGATCCATGAAGCGGTCAACCGCCTCGGTCTTCTCATTCCAGAATGCGAGCGCCTCGGGCGTCACAACCGGACAGTCGTGCTGCTGCGGGTGCGTATAGAATTCGAAATGATTGTAGCAGTCATAAAACGTCGCCTCGGGCTTCCGCGCACGGACAATCATGGCGTCCATCACCAGCCCGAGAACACCCATGTCATCGAGCAGATCGGCCTCCATCAGCATCAGAAGATTCCTGTCGATGTTCGGGTCACGCATGCGCCATTTGTCAGAATGCGCGCCGACAAGCCCTGCTATGTAATCCGCGCGCTCCGCGGAAAAGCCGTGTTTCAGCAGATAGTCTCTCGTGATCGGAACGCCGGCCTTTGCATGATCGCCGCCCTGCCTCGCGGAAACAGCCCGCCCGACATCGTGGAATACGGTCGCAATCATCAGGTCCTCATAGCAAAGTCCGTTCTTATCTGCGGTGGCGTCGTACAGCCGCTTTGCCCAGCCGAGCACGCGTTTCGTATGCTCGAAGCGCGTATAGCCGAATTCGGCCTTGTGCACGCCGACTCCGCCCTCACCTTCGGTCTGAACCTCCAGAAGCGTGTCCTTCACGAATTGCAGCATGCCCTTGTAATCGGCATCCCCGAGGGCTGCGATGGCATTTTCCTCGGTCTTTTCGTAGCTCCGTCTGCGAAGCTCCGCGTCGGCAATCTCCATGACACGGGACTCTCGCTCCATAAACGCTTCGCCGTCGCGCCGGAAGGCCTTTTTCGTGCGATGAATCGGAATAGCGAGTGTCTCGACCCAAACCGGCTCCGCACCCTCCTTCACCTCGTGTTCGTCGGGCTTTCTCGGAACAATCTCGTCGGTCACCTCGCAGGTATAGTAGTAATTCCTCTGTTCGAAAATGCCATCCGGATCCATGCTGTCCTGCTGCCTTCTGATGACAATGCCGAACTCGCGGATCGTCTCCGGGATGACCACGTGCCCGGTTTCCTCGGCGACCTCGCGGATCATCGCCTGCTCGGGCGTTTCGCCCGCCTCGATGCCGCCGCCCGGAAACTCGTAACATTCGTGCTTCGCGATATAATTCAGAAGAACCTTTCCGTCCTTCACGATGATTGCGCGTGACGACGGCCTCGTGTAAACTTTTCCGTCGGGGTTGTAATTCTGACGATCCATGCGAAACAGTTCTCTCATGCTCGGATTCCTTTCAGGTGGTTTCAGGGTCGGGGCGCAGTCGCGGCGTTTTCATTGCCGGGCTTACTTCCACGCGTCGTTTTGAATTCCGCGGGCTTTCATATATTTCCGAAAAACCGGACGAATCGGCGGGGAAATCATCTCCGGCCGAAGCTCCTCCGGTCTGAAAAATCGAATCTCTTCAAGCTCCTCGGGCTGCCTTCTCGGCTCCCCCCGGTAAGAGCGGCACACGTAAATAATCTCAAGATAATAGGTCTCGTCGCCGTTCGGGTAAATCATATGCGACTCCGGGCCGGAGTTTACCATGAACAGGGTAAGCTCATCCGCCTCAAGTCCCATCTCTTCATAGAGTTCCCGCCTCGCGCATTCCTCGACGGACTCGCCGAGGTCCATCCCGCCTCCGGAGTAGCCCCACAGATGGTTGTCCGTTCTTCGGCCGAGCAGAATCTCACCTTTTTCATTCTCCACGATTACGCTTCCCGCGCCGGAAAGAATCGGCTTGTGCCCGACCATGCCGCGAATGTATTTGATATAATCTGACATAAATCCTCCGAATCTATATAAGACCGGCCGCGAGCGGGTCTTCGCCGGGTCCACGGGCGGCCAGCGCGTTCCCGCGAGGCGCCGAGGGCTTTTTAATCGGCGAAATAGGCATCAATGCCGTCCGCAATGCCTTTCGCAAGCTTGTTTCGGTATTCCTCGGTTGCCATGAGACGGTCCTCGGTCTCATTTGTCATGAAGCCCATCTCGACGATGGTTACCGGGACGCGGCACCAGTTGATGCCGCTCATCGTGTCGGTCTCGACGACGCTTCGCTTCTTGCATCCGCACTCCGCGCAAAGCGCGTTCAGCACGGTCTCCGAGAGGCGGCGGCTCTTCGCGTAAAGGTCGGCGTTGTACGGATTGTTCTTCGTCTGACAAAGCGTCTCCGCTCCGTGCACGTCGCTGTTGTCATGCGCGTTCGCGTGAATCCGGATGAACACGTCTGCGCCGGCTTTGTTCGCGATTTCCGCGCGCTCGCTGTTGCTCAGATCGACGTCGTGCGTGTCACGGACCATAATCACGCGGTACCCGCGCTCCTTGAGAATCGTCTCGAGTTTTTTCGCGACAATCAGGTTCAGCTCATACTCCGCAATCCCTGTAAAATGCCCCTTAGTCCCGGAACTCACCTTCGCCTTCAGCGTTGTCGAGCCCGGTCCGTCCGGCTCTTTCTCGTTGTTGCCCTTCCGCTGATGCCCCGCGTCAATCACGACAAGCTTTCCGAGCTCCGGTTCTTCCGTCGGCGTCGGCGCAA
>CADBTG010000052.1 GCA_902797475.1 uncultured Lachnospiraceae bacterium
CTGTATTGGAAATCCAGTGTCGCGCGGTCCTTGTTAATCGTGATATGGAATTTCATTTTGTCGAATTCGCTGCTGATCTCTTCTGCCTTGGCGCGTGTCTTCACGGTTTCGGCATCGGAAAGAAAAGCAATGAAATCGTCACGAAGCTTCATAAGAGGTTCCGACTTCGGCGGGTTTTCGGTAAGATCCCGGCAGAAACGGTCCACTGCGGAATAAAACTGAACGATCGTATCAAGACGCCATTTCCATTTCTGCACGGAAGCATTCACGATTTCGCTGTATCCGAGATAGCGCTCCGCAACACCGATGCCTGAAATAAAGCGGTTTACGGCAGCACGGATATCATGATCGCACAAATCCTTCATGACAGACTGGCGGTGCTCCGTTTCCTCTTTGCTCTTCGACAGGTAGTAGAAATACGGAATCAGTTCGGCTCCCACTTCAAAATCCTTGAAAAACAAAGCATACTGATCCATATTCAGGTCGCGGAAGAAGGAAGGCTCCTGCAATTCGCAGACCTCCGCATAGGAAAGACCTTTTCCCGGTTCAAATAAACTGATCATAATGGTTTCCTTCCGTTTTGGGTTGTCGGGACTAAGGAATCAGCGAAAGCGTCCCGAGGTTTGACAGGTTTTCAAATGTCATAAGCGAAGTATCGCTCCAGCAGAGCACCGAATCCCGCATTCCGGAACCGAACGAATCGTTCACGTGCAGATCGAAACCGATTGTCTCCGTCAGCTCCGTATCGGGCATCTGCATGGCGATTTCCACATCGTAACCGGAACTCCGGTCATAAACGATATAAGTAATGACGGAACCGTCTGCGCCGTTTTCACAGGAAACTATGCCGTCTCGTGAAATTCTGAAGTGCATATCCGTTCCGGCATTGTAAGCCTCGTGCTTTTCCCCCGCGAAGCTGACAAACAGTTCAATGCCGTCTTTTCTTGTCTTTATCTCACTTCCGGTATCCGGCGTATTGTCATCGACCTGAATCATGAAATAGAGCTTGCTGCCGTCCGTAAGAACCCGGAAGCGGGCATTCGCACCGCTGTTGCCGTAGGCCCTGTTTTTAAGCTCGGTAAATTCCGAAAGCTCCCAGACTGCGTCGGACCTTCCGTCAACGGCAATGCCCGAGAATCTGTTTTCAAGCTTCATCAGCCCGATGTTTTTCATCGTCGTATCGGTTTTACCGGATTTGTCGTTAAGATATCCCTTGCAAACCGCCTTTTCCCCGTCAAAATCCGTGAAACCGATTTCGAGGCCGACCGTAACGGCTTCACTTCCGCGAATCGTCAGAAACGGCAGAAAGACTTCGGCTTCGTAGCCGCCGGCCACCTCGTAGCAGACGGCCTTGGTCTGACCTGTTGCAATGCCGGTACCTTCAAAAATAACATTTCCGCGGCCGATTTTTAAGAAACAGTCGCCGACCGCATACTTCGCAGGCTTATTGCCACGCTCATTCAGATATACGGCAATGAAATCGGCTGTATCCACCTGCTCCGGGCTCTCAGCCTTGGAAAATGTGACATCATTCACATGTATCTGCAGATAAAGCCCGTTGTCAGCAACGTAATAGCGGAAGCTGCCTGATGTTTGGGACTCCCGATCGGTCTTCAAAGGAATTGCATCGACATAAGCGAAAACCGGCTCGGGAAAAGGCAGAATCAAAGGCTTTGTTGAATAAACAACTGCCCTGACATCTGTTTCCACGGGTGTATTTGTAATAAACGGCGTAGGTGTAAAGGTTACAATCGGTGCGGACGGCACTGTCTGTGCTCCGCCTGTCGGTTTTGCATCCTTTTTGCATGCCGTAAGCGAAAGCAGGAATACTGTCAGAGTTACAATCAGGAATCGGTGTTTCATTCAGGTTCTCCTTCCCCGATTCCGCAAAGAATGTCACCTACAAAAGCCGCCTGATCGCAAAGAATGCGAATCTTCTGTTTCGGATGCGGGCAGGAAGGGATTTCCTCCCCGTCTTCGTTCCACATCTTCTTCACAACGGTTTTCGTAAGAGGCTTATCGGGCGAAAGCACGAGAATCTCATCGCCCGTACAGAACTTATTCTTCTGCGTAAACGTAACCGTCCCATCCGTACCGGCTTCCTCAATCTCGCCGAAATATGTTCCGAGTCTTACGCCGGCATCGCCTTCGTATAACTGCGCATCACTGCCGGGCTTTCCGTAAAAGAATCCGGTCGTCTCTTTTCTGCCTCCGGAAAGCTTAATCAGTTCATGGAGTTCATCAAGGCTCTCCTGATAAGCGTCTATGCCTTTTTGAAGCGCATCAATCGCCGTACGGTAGGCTTTGCCGACCGTTGCTACATAAAGCGCCGTTTTCATCCGTCCTTCGACCTTAAAACTGTCAACGCCGGCCGCAATCAAATCCGGAATATGATCAATCATGCATAAATCTTTTGAGTTAAAGATAAATGTGCCGTTCTCATTTTCCATGACAGGGAAATATTCGCCGGGTCTCGTTTCCTCCATGAGCGCATATTTCCAACGGCACGGATGCGTGCAGGCGCCGAGGTTGGCATCACGTCCGGTCATGAATGCCGAAAGCAGGCAACGTCCGGAATATGAAATGCACATCGAACCGTGCACGAAGGCTTCAATTTCCATATCCGCGGGGATAGCTTTCTTAATCGACTGAATCTCGGTAAGGCTTAACTCTCTGCCGCAAACGACTCTGCGAACGCCCTGTTCGTACCAGAAAAGAAAAGTTTCGGAGTTTACATTGTTGGCCTGCGTGCTGATATGCACGGGAATTTCCGGGCAATATGCGCGGGCCAGGCGGAAAACGCCTGGATCGGAAATAATCAGCGCGTCCGGTTTCATTTCGGCAAGCTCGCCGAAGTACTTCTTAACGCCATTAAGATGTTCGTTATGCGCCGTAATATTGGCCGTTACATATAAGCGAACGCCGTTTGCATGGCAATACTCTATTGCTTCCTTCATCTCGGCGTTGCTGAAATTCGCGGCTTTGGCACGAAGGCTGAAAAGCTCTCCGCCGATATAAACCGCATCGGCGCCGAAGCGTACGGCTGTTTTCAAAACGGGAAGACTCCCGGCCGGGAGCAAAAGTTCCGGTTTGTTCATGAATCAAATCCTTCCCCGGGATTAACCGGTCAACAGTCTTTGTCTGATAATCTTGAGATGCACATTCCGTCTCCGAGCGGCAACATGACCGAATCGAAATCGCCGGAACGAAACAGCATGTCGGCAAATTCGCGGATTCTCAGATGAATCGTTCTGTCGCGTCTTTGCACGGTAAACTTTGACTCCGCAAGCGTTCCCTCCTGCAGCAGATTGTCCGTAAGAAGAACGGCATCTTTCGTCATAAGCTTTTGAATATACGTCAAATACACAGGATACTGTGCTTTTGCGGCATCGAGGAAAATGAAATCGAAAGTTTCACATCGGTCACAAAGCTCTTTCAAATAAGCCTCGGCATCCGAAAAAAAAGAATGGATTTCCGCACTGTCGTGACCTTTTCTTTGCAGGTAATCCTCGCGGTACGCCCGGATATTGTCCTGCGCTTCAATATAGCGCGGTTCATAATTCTCAACCGTACATAAAACGGAATCTGCAGGAAGAAATTCTGCCGTAAAGCACGAAGAAAAGCCGATGGCGGTACCGATTTCAAGTACTCTCCCCGGCTTTCTGTCAAGGCAAAGAAAACGAAGAAGAGACTGTGCCTCCCGTCGAATCACGGGGACACGGTTCTCTCTCGCCTTTTGATACAGTTTCTCCAAAAAATCGGGCAAATCGGGTTCCAATGACGAAAGATACTCCGCAATATGCCGATTAATCAAAAGAGAATCCTTCATCATTCTTCCTCATCTTCAAGTTCCGATTGCTCCGGTTCTTTGTATCTTGTTATAATCTTCAGAATCGTATCGTAATCCATATCCGAACGCAGGATATACGTTCCCGGCTGAATGTTGGATTTCGAAAGCAGGCTCTTCGCATAGAAGGAGTAATTGTCAATGATCAGTCCTTCCCGCATCAGTTTTGCGGCCACTTCCTTCGTGGAGTCACCGGACTGGATGAAAAATTCCACCTCGTTGCCCTCTCCCTCCTTATCAACCGCGACAGAACCGAACAATTGATAGCAGAAGTTGTAACCGTATTGCGAAAAACGGATGACCGCAAGAATCACAAGCGTGTAAAACGCAAAATCGATCAGCAGTCTCGTAACGCCGTTGGCCGAGTTTCTGATAACCCTGCCGGTCTTAATCGTCTCTTTCTTCTTACTCAATTTCTACCCACCTCACACATTCCATTCAAGGATGACCGGAAGAATCATGGGACTGCGCTTCATGCTCTTCCAGAAGAAGTCACCGAGAACGGACTTAATCTCCGACCGAAGCCGGTTGAAATCCGCATGACCCGAATCCGTAAGCCGGTTGCAGGCCTCCGTAACAACCTCTCTTGCCTCGTCCAAAAGACGTTCCGATTCCTTTACGTACACAAAGCCCCTCGTGATGATATCGGGACCGCTTACGAGCTCACCCGTTTCCGGATCGACTGCAACGGAAACAATGACAATGCCGTTCACAGACAGATACTGGCGGTCACGAAGCACGGCATTTCCGATATCGCCGACGCCGAGGCCGTCCACCATGATGCCGTGAGCCGGAACGCTTCCGACAACTTCGGCACCTTTAGATCCGATATCAAGCATGTCTCCGGATTTAAGAATGATGACATTGTCGGACGGCATACCCATATTGATAGCCAGGTTTTTCTGCGCGATGCGGTGACGGTACTCACCGTGAATCGGAATCGCGTATTTCGGCTTGGTCAGACAGTATAACAGCTTAATCTCTTCCTGATTGGCATGTCCCGATACATGCGTATCCTGGAAAATGACATTGGCCCCGAGCATCGAAAGCACATTGATCATCTTAAAGACAGCTTTTTCGTTACCGGGAATCGGTGTCGAACTGATGATGACGACATCACCCGGAACGAGGGAAACCCTTTTATGCGTATTGGAGGCTACTCTTGAAAGCGCCGCCATCGGCTCGCCCTGGGAACCGGTCATGATCAGGACAATCTTGTTGTCCGGATAATTCTTAACCTCTTCAATC
>CADBTG010000053.1 GCA_902797475.1 uncultured Lachnospiraceae bacterium
CATGGTTAATCGCAACGATTCTGTCGTCCTTCTGAAGACCTGCAGCCTCCGCAGCGCCCTTCTTTACAACATCGGAAAGAACGATAGGACCGCCGCCCTTTTGGCCTTCATCGTACTTATAATAGATTCCGATGTAATAACGTGCCGTATGAACCGGATCGTACGTAACGGTCTTTTTCTTTCCGTCGCGAATATACGTAATCGTAATCGGATCTTTCGAAATGCCGTCTAACGTCTCGTAAAGCGCCATTTCTCGGCCGAGACGGATGTTATGCTTTTGATACTTTACGATGACATCGTCGTCCTGAAGGCCGGTCTGTTCGGCAATGGCCGGATCCACATTCGAAACATAAGCCGGATCATATCCGATGGCATTCAGAATAATCAGGGACAGGACAAATGCCAGGATGAAATTAAAAAACGGTCCGGCAAATACGATGCTGATTCTCTTCCATACGGATTTTGAATTGAACGAGCCTTCCTCGTTCGAATCATCGGCTTCGCCGAGCATCTGACAGGAGCCGCCGAACGGCAGCAGCTTCAGGGAATACAGCGTTCCCTTGTACTTCTTCGACAGAAGGCGCGGTCCCATTCCGAGCGAAAACTCCTTCACGACAACGCCGTTCACCTTTGCCAGAAGAAAATGCCCGAATTCGTGGACCGCAATGACCACGCCGACCATTAAAATGGCAACGAGTATTTCAATTGCTTTCGACATCACTTACTCCTCCCATACACGCTTTGCAGGTACTCCGTCACTTCCCTGCCGGTATTAAGAACCTCGTTCAGATCGGGGTTTACAATCAGTTTATGACTGTTCATCGCTTTTTCAATGCATTTCGGAATATCCGTGAACCCGATTTCGCCTTTGACAAATGAGGACACGGCGTATTCATTGGCCGCATTGAAAACCGAAGGCATGCTGCCGCCTGTACGCATGGCATGTTCCGCAAGCGAAAGCGCCGGGAAGTTCTCCCGGTCGGGCTCCTCGAAATGAAGGGCTGCGACGCTTGTCAGATCAAGCGGCTTTCCGACCTGGTTTCTTCTTTCGGGGTAAAACAGCGCATATTGAATCGGAAGCTTCATGTCGGGCATTCCCATCTGTCCGATGACTGCCCCGTCCGTGAATTCCACGGCGCTGTGCAGGATGCTTTCGGGATGAACCAAAACCTTGATCCGGTCGGCATCAACACCGAAAAGCCAGCCGGCTTCCATCATCTCAAGCCCTTTGTTCACAAGTGTAGCAGAATCGATGGTCACTTTTTGTCCCATCACCCAGTTCGGATGCTTTAAAGCGTCGGAAAGCGTAAACTTTTCCATCTCCTTAAGCGTCTTACCGCGGAACGGACCGCCCGATGCTGTCAGAAGAATCCGTTTGATCCTCGGGTTTCCGTGATGAACCGGTCCCTCGTAGGGAAGACCGACAAGCGACTGAAAGATTGCCGAATGCTCGCTGTCAACCGGATAACAGTTGACTCCGTATTCGTCTAATAAAGGCATGATGAAATGACCTGCGCAGACAAGCGTCTCCTTATTCGCAAGCGCAATCGTCTTTCGGCTCTTAATGGCCTCAATGACCGGACGGATGCCAATCATTCCGACAATCGCACCGACCATCGTATCGTAATCCGTCTCCGAAGCGCAACGAAGCAGACCTTCCATTCCCGTTTCCAAGGTGAAGCCGGACAAATCGGAAGTTCTGCTTTTTAAATCGGCATAGGATTGTTCGTCAAAAATGCAGACGTGCTTGGGTTTGAATTCCCGAATCTGACGCTCCAATAAGGTCGCATTTCGGTTAGCTGCCAAAACGCTTACGGACAGCTCTTCGGGATATTCCCGCACAATCTCGAGGGTCTGCGTTCCGATGGAACCGGTAGACCCGAAAACGCCTAACTTTTTCATCATAAACCTCAGATGAGCGGGCTCTTACAGGAAAAGCCCGACCAGGAAATATACAGCCGGTGCCGTGAACAAAACACTGTCAAAACGGTCCAGAACACCGCCGTGACCGGGAATCAGCTTTCCGTAATCCTTTACGGAATGATCCCGTTTGATGCCGGATGCGGCAAGATCGCCGAACATCGAAAGAACAGCCGCCAAAAGACCGGTCAGCGCCAATACAACCGAAGGATGCACCGAACCGAAATCGGGCAGTTTCGAGCCGAATGCAGCACCGTAAGCAGCTCCGAGCAATGAGGCACCCAAAAGACCTCCGACGCAGCCCTCCCATGTCTTCTTCGGGCTGAGTCTCGGAAATGCTTTATGCTTGCCGATCGAGCATCCGACAAGATAAGCAAACGTATCGCTTCCCCAGGCAAAGATCAGAATGACCCATACCAGATACACGCCGCCCTCAAGCATGCGGGTTTTATAGACAAAACTCATCAAAACACCGGCATACAAAAGCGCAAACGGTACCGCAAGCATATCCGCCGCGGGCACGTTCGGGAAGGTGAAAACATAGCAGATCATCAGAAGAATCAGGAAGATGCAGATGCCGGGCAGGAAATACTTCTCTCCGTCCTCACAAAGCAGCGACACATAATAGGCTATCGCACCGAGATATCCGACAAAGGCTTCCGGCTTCCACTGGATTTTATATACACGGAACAATTCAAACATGCCCAAAAGGGACAGAAACAGGGTAACCCCGAAAAGGACATAACCTCCGAAATAGAAAGAGGCAAATGCCACAAGAATCAATACTGCACCGCTAATGGTACGTTTTAACATGTCACGCCCTGTCGGCCGAAGCCGATCCTTCCTTCTTAGTCAGATTCCGCCGAAACGGCGTTCCCTGCCATTGTAAAAATCGATGGCATTTTCCAATTCCTTTTTATCGAAATCGGGCCATAAAACATTTGTAAAATAAAACTCGGAATAAGCAATCTGCCAAGGCAGGAAATTGCTTGTGCGAAGCTCTCCGCTTGTTCTGATCATCAGTTCCGGATCCGGCATGCCGGCCGTATCGAGATATTCCGAGAAGGTATTCTCGGTAATATCCTCGGGAGAAAGCTTTCCGTCACGCACAAGTTCGGAAATCTTTCTTGTCGCGCGGACGATTTCGTTGCGCCCGCCGTAATTGATGGCGACCTGGAATTTCAGTCCGGTGTTTTGGGCGCTCGCCTCTTCAAGCTCTCGGATGCTCTGCTGCAGATCCTCGTCCAAAACGGAAATGTCACCGAGCACGCGGACCCGCATATTGTTCTTCGAGCTTCTTGCAAGACTGTCCTTCATATATTTGCGAAGGAGGTTCATCAAAGCGTCGACCTCATCCTTCGGCCTCTGCCAGTTCTCGGTTGAGAAAGCGTAGACGGTCAGATACTCGATTCCGAGATTCCAGGCATCTTCGCAAATCTGTTCCACAACGCGTGCGCCTTGTACATGTCCGGCCTTTCGCGGCAGCAGTCTCTTCTTCGCCCACCGGCCGTTGCCGTCCATGATGATGCATACATGCCTGGGAACCCGGTACTCTTCGGGCTTTTTCGCCATGAATCGCTCCTTCTTCGGGCCTTCGCCCGCAATGCACTGTTCGTACAAAACGGGGCGTAGCAAACGCCCCGCTTTTTATTATACGGTCATGATTTCTTTCGTCTTATCGGCTGCGACCTTATCAATCTCTTCGATGAAACGGTCGGTCATCTTCTGCGCATCCGTCTCCATCTTCTTGACCTCGTCCTCGGAAATCTCCTTGCCGGCCTTCTTGATGGTGTCGTTAGCATCTCTTCTGATGTTACGGATGGCTACCTTTGCCTCCTCGGCCTTCTTGCGAACATCCTTCGAAAGATCCTTACGACGGTCCTCGGTCAGTTCGGGGAAGGTCAGGCGGATGATCTTGCCGTCGTTACTCGGCGTGATGCCGATATCCGATGCAAGAATAGCCTTCTCAATCTCTTTGATCATCTTGGATTCCCAAGGCTGAATCATGATGACGCGGGCTTCGGGAACGGAAATGTTTGCAACCTGCTGAAGACCTGTGGGCATTCCGTAGTAATCCACCTTAAGCTTATCCAAAAGATGGGGATTCGCACGGCCTGCACGGATGTTTGCATACTCCTCGCGAAGATTGTCCATGGTCTTGTTCATCTTGACTTCAAAAGGGGTCAAAATCTCATTCATACTATCACGCTCCTCTCACATTTCCTAATCGGTTACAATCGTACCGGTGCATCCTTCAAGGACATTCCGGACGATGCTGTTCTCTTCATTCAAATCGAAAACAAGCATCGGCATGTTGTTTTCGTGGCACAAAACCGAAGCGGTCAGGTCTACGGCCTTAAGCTGCTTCGTGATGACTTCCGTATAAGTCATCTTATCGTATTTCTTTGCATTCGGGTTCAAAACCGGATCGCTGTCATAGATTCCGTCAACCGCCTTCGCCATGACGATGCATTCGCAGTTGAGCTCGATTGCCCGAAGCGCCGTTCCGGTATCGGTTGAAAAATACGGATGGCCGGTACCGCCGCCGCAAAATACAATCTCGCCGTTCTCAAGCGCCTTCACCGCGGCATCCTTTGAGAAAAGCTCGGTGAAACCGCCGCATGCAAACGGTGTGAATACTCTCGTCTTAAGTCCGAGGTTTCGAAGAATCTCGGAAACGAAGATGCAGTTCATGACGGTTGCCAGCATCCCGATCGAATCGGCCTTCGGACGGTCAATCGACTTGCAGGCTCTTCCTCTCATGAAATTACCGCCGCCGATAACAATCGCAATCTGAACGCCCCGCTCGGACAGTTCCTTAATCTGCTTTCCGACAGCCGTTACATTGGCCTCGTCAAAGCCGAAGCCCTGCTCTCCCGCAAGAGCTTCCCCGCTCAATTTCAAAAGAATCCGCTTATAGCTTGCCATACTGCCTCCCGCATACTCTGAAATCTTAGAATATTTTACCATATCGGGATATAGAATTCAACTAAAATCGGAAGCCGTGAAATCGGCTGCAAACAAAAAGCACCGGCCGTAAACCGGCCGGTACTCATGGAAAATGCAACTCTTACTTGTTGTAGTTAACAATCTTGCCGAAGTCGGCCTTCAGGCTTGCGCCGCCGATCAGACCGCCGTCGATGTCGGGCATTGCAAGAAGCTCGGCAGCATTGCCGGCGTTCATGGAACCGCCGTACTGAATGCGTACAGCCTCTGCGGTAGCACCGTCATAAAGCTCTGCGATGTACTCACGAATCAGTTTGCAAACTTCCTCAGCCTGCTCTGCGGTAGCTGTCTCGCCGGTACCGATTGCCCAGATGGGCTCGTAAGCGATCACAAGGTTCTTAACCTGCTCGGCGGTAATGCCGGAAAGATCCCACTTAATCTGACGGGAGATCCATTCCTTATAGGTGCCTGCCTTACGAAGCGCAAGGGACTCACCGCAGCAGAGAATCGGCTTAAGGCCAGCGGCAAATGCCTTCTTAACCTTAGCGTTGATCAGAATGTCGTTCTCACCGAAGATGTCTCTTCTCTCGGAATGACCGATGATCACATACTCAACACCGGCATCAAGAAGCATCGGAGCGGAAATCTCGCCCGTGAATGCACCCTTATCCTCGATGTAGAAATTCTCGGCACCCACCTTTACATTGCTGCCCTTAACGGCTGCAACAACCGGAACGATATCGATGGCAGGTACGCAGTATACAACATCAACATCATCATTCTTTACGAGATCCTTAAGGGTCGCGCAAAGATCAACAGCCTGGCTGGGAGTCATGTTCATCTTCCAGTTGCCGGCAATAATCTTCTTTCTAGCCATAATAGCCTCCGTATAGTATATTCGCCCGTGGCACGGGAATATGCCACGGGCATCATTTCATTTTAAAGGTCGTCTGCAGCTGCAACGCCCGGAA
>CADBTG010000054.1 GCA_902797475.1 uncultured Lachnospiraceae bacterium
GAACTGAAACAGCTTTTCAAATCAAAAAAGCTTTATGAATATGAAAATGCCGCAGCATCGTTATTCCGATAATGCTGCGGCATTACTTTTATTTCGTGACAAATTCGATGACGGTCCGAGGTTCCTCCGCTACACATAAGGCAATTACGGTCCGATTGTCCTCGGTTCCGATGCGCGGCACCAGAATGTCTCCGCGTCTTGTCTGCCCTTTGTACTCTACCCGGAAGCCCGCAAGTTCGCCCTGCGGGATAAGGTCCTGCACCATGGCAAGGTATTTGCTGTTGTTGACATGGCCGTGGAAATCGATATGCTCCGCAAGCACCGGAATCGGCTCGCCCTCTTCCATCGCTTCGGGAAGCGCGATCTTTCTTCCGGCATATTCCATCGGAAGCGGATCCTCAACAGTGTATGCCTTTCCGACGAAATCCGGAATCGGAACGATCCGGCCCTGCTTTTTGTCCATCATCGCCCAGATGCTGTCCGCCTTAGCGAGATACTCTCCGTCCGGCGTTTTGATGTAACAGTTTCGGTTTCCGAAACGGCTGTTGAAACGGTAAGGAAAGGTTCCGACAACAATGTGCTCCTCATGTCTCGGAAGACGGTTGATTTCCACATTCCAGGAAACGAGGAACCATCCCAATCCGTTAGCGTTCAGGACATCCACGCCGACGCCGGCCTCTCCGGCCTGAAACGTCGCGGCATCCTGAAAGAAATCCAATAAAGCGGGAACAGTCAGACGGAGCTCTCTGTCCGTCTGACTGTATCGCACGATTTCATCCATCTCGAAAACCATTCATTCTCCCCCTGATGATACAATTATTTTCTGAGACTCTTGAGCATGGCCTCCGCTCTCTGATCCGCACAGATGAAGCGAATCTTAACGGAATACTCGGCATGCTTTAAAATCCAGCGGTCTACGGTCTGGCTGGCGATGACGGCGCACTCGCGAAGCGGGAAGCCGAACCAGCCTGCGCCGATCGGCGGCATCGCAATCTCGTGGATGCCGTTCTGCATGGCCAGATTCAAAACGCTCTGGTAGCATTTTTCAAGGAACTTCTTATCGTTACCGTCTCCGCCGTAACGCGGGCAGGCGGTGTGAATGACATATTTTGCCGGAAGGTTTCCTGCCACGGTCAGAACCGCGCTTCCGTTCTCACAGCCTTTGATGGCCATCGTGGCACGGCGAAGCTCTGCGCCGCCGCGGTCATAGAACTCATCGTCCACGCCCTTGCCGATCGAAAGCGTCATGCTGGTCACGTTGACCATGCACTCGGTTCTCGTGTCGACAAGCTTGCCGGTGGTGATGAACACCTCACTCGGATCGGCTGCCGCGCGGTGAATCTCCTCGGCCTTTTTGGTCTTCTCTTCAACGGCTTCGAGTGCTCTTGCGGCTTCCTCTCTGGCCTTCATAACCTTCTGCTCTCTGGCCTCGGCTTCCACTCTCGCTCTGGCTTCCGCCTCGATGCGGGTACGCTCAAGCGCGGCCTGTGCCATCTGCTTCATCTGCTCGGCGCGATACTTTGCGGCAAGCGCAGCCTTACGGGCCGCTTCGGCTCTCGCAATCGCAGCGGCTTCATCTGCCTTGGCCTTGGCGATGACGGATTCGACGTCCTCCGCAGGTTCCGGTTCGGTTGCCACAGGGGCGGCCGGTACGGGTTCCGGTTTGATTTCCGGTGCCGGAGTCACAACCGGTGCAGGGGCCGGTTCGGGAGCCTTAACGGGCTCTTTCACAGGCGCCTTATACGGAATGGGCGCAGGTGCTATCTCAATCTGATCCGGTGCAGTCATCGGCAACGGAGCGGGAGCCGGAATCGGTTCGGGCTCAATGACGATTTCCTGAACGGGTGCAATCGGTGTCGGTTCCGGGCTGATTTCCGGTACAGGTGTCGCAACCGGTGCGGGAATCGGCGCAGGTGCCGGTTCGGGTACCGCCTGCACAGAAGGTTCGGGTGCCGGCGCAGCTTCCTCTCTCGCCTTCTCCAAAAGGGAAGCCGGATTCCGAAGTCCGCCCTGATAGCGCATCATGTCGAACAAATCCTGCTTCATCTCGAAAAAGCCGGCAAACGGAATGCCGTTGATCCGTGCATTCCGGAACATCTGCTCAAGCTCTTCGAACGTATAATTGGTAATCTGCAGGTCTTCATAGGAATGTCCGTGACGGACATCATAGAATACTTCTTCAAGCCACGTGGAAACAATCTCGGAAACATACGGAAGCATGCATGCTTCGTAGATGCGCATGCTCCAGATGGAATTTTCCTCTTTCATCTGTGCGGGCTCGTAATCATCCCCACCTCTTCCGCGACGCTTTGCGCGAACCGGCTTCGGCTGCTTCAAATCCATCGCGTCAACATACTCGGTAACACGCTCGCCTGCTACGGCGCACCATGCACGAAGGTCTTCCCGGACACGCATCAGAGCTCTTCCGAGCAGGTTCCGGCCGCGCCACTCTTTCGTTTCCGAAACACGCGGGTCGTCCACGCCAAGACCGATGCCCCAGATGTTATCCCTCGGCGCACATTCCGCGAGAATTGCATTGCCTGTCCCCAACAGGGCAATCAACAGCTCGGGATTCTGCTGGAACTTCGCACGAAGACCGCGGCGCATGACCTGCGGACGGATTGTCTTCCACAGATTTTCATTGTAGCGCGCAACCTGTCTTCCGAGCTTTTTGATCTCGGAGAGGTTCTTCGACTTCATGATTTTCTCGGCAATCTCGTCGTCTCCGAACGTGAGTGCCTTCTGCTCCATCAGATACTGTTCGCAGGAAAAGTACTGCTTTCCGGCATAAGTGAAAGGCGAAATGAACCAGTTGCTCAGGTAGCCGTTCTCCTTATGCGGATCGTAAAACCGGATGATTGTTCCCATAATATCCTCCTCCTTGCTGCGCGTGCAGCGACCCCTATAGCTTATGCGTTACTTTTTGCTTCGTCCTCCTTGCGGATCTGTGCCCGCTTAATCTTACCGCCGAGTGTCTTCGGCAGCTCGTCGACAAATTCGACGATACGCGGATATTTGTACGGTGCCGTCGCCTTCTTGACGTGATTCTGTAATTCTTTAATCAATTCCTCCGACGGCGTATAGCCCTTTGCGAGAACTACCGTCGCCTTTACCACCTGCCCGCGGATCGGGTCCGGTGCCGCCGTGATTGCACACTCAACAACTGCCGGATGCTCAATCAAAGCGCTTTCTACTTCAAACGGTCCGATACGGTAACCGGAGCATTTGATTACGTCGTCGTGACGTCCTACAAACCATACATAACCGTTGTTGTCGCGCCATGCAACGTCCTTCAGGTTATAATTGCCGCCCTCAAAAGCAGCATCGGTCTGCTCTTTATCCTTATAGTATCCGATGAACAGTCCGATCGGGTGGTTATTGATGACGTCGCAAATGGTAATCTCACCTTCTGCACCGTTCTCCACCTCAACGCCGTCCATCATCAGCTTGATGTCGTAAATCGGAGAAGCCTTTCCGAGAGCGCCCGGAATCGGCTCAATCCACGGGAAATCGGCGAAAAGAACGGTTCCTTCGGTCTGGCCGAAGCCGCTGTGAATCTTGCCGCCCGTAAGCGCATACCAACGGTTGAATACCTCCGGGTTCAGCGGCTCGCCTGCCGTTGCGAAGTTCTGAATGCTGCTGAGGTCGTATTTGGCAACGTCCTCCTGCAGCATGAAGCGGTACATCGTCGGCGGAGCACAGAAAGTCGTCAGCTTGTACTGCGACATCTTCTCAAGAAGCTTGTCCGGATGGAATTTAATCATGTCATAGGCGAAAATCGTCGCGCCGCAGATCCACTGTCCGTAAATCTTGCCCCAGCCGAACTTAGCCCAGCCGGAATCCGAAACGCTCATGTGCAATTTGCCTTTTTGTACCTGCTGCCAATACTTCGCGGTTACGATATGGCCGAGCGGATGATGATAATTGTGCGTTACCATCTTCGGCATGCCGGTCGTTCCCGAAGTGAAGTAAATCTGCATCACGTCGGTTCCCTTGGTCGCCTCGTCGCCCACAGGCCTCTCGAGCGTATCCGGGAACTGCATGAATTCCTTATTAAAGTTGATCCAGCCCTCACGCTCCACGTTGTCAACAACCGCACGGTACTTTACGCCGGGCATCTCGGGAGCAGCGAGCTCCATCTGCTGCATAACATATTCGTCGTCCACGCACACGAACATCTTTACGCCCGCGGCATTGGCACGGTACGCGATATCCTTCTTCGTGAGCTGAAGCGTTCCGGGAATCACGATGACACCGAGCTTGATCAGAGCCACCGCACAAATCCAGTACTCCCAACGGCGGCGGAGAATCAGCATGACTACGTCGCCCTTCTTCAAACCGAGCGACTTGAAATAGTTCGCCGCCCGATTGCTTAATTTACTGATGTCGGTAAATGTGAACGTCTTCTCGTTGCCGAAATCATCACACCAAAGAAGCGCCCGAAGGTCCGGCTCCTCTGCGGCCCAGCCGTCTACAATATCGAAGCCGAAATTGAAATACTCCGGCGCATTTACCGTATAATTCTTCTTAAAATCCTCGTACGAGCTGAACTCAGTACGGGGCAGATACTTTTCCAACATTGCTATGCTATCTCCTTTAATCGCGGGCCTCTCCGCTTATTATTCCGCAATCATCGTCAAAAACGTGCCCGGCTCATTTCCGTAGCACTTCTGTCCGTGCGGATGCGTAGGGTTGAAGTAAATGCTGTCTCCCTCATGAAGGACGATCTCCTGATCGTCGAAGACGACGACAATACTGCCCTTGATTACAAGGTTGAACTCTTCACCGCCGTGCTGCACCAATGCCGCCGGCTTATCCGACGGGTCCAGCGTAACAAGAAACGGCTGCATGATCTTATTTGTAAAATGAAACGCCAGGTTCTGGAACCGGTATCCCGGATAACGGTCCGCGGGCTGTCCCTGTCCGGCTCTTACGACCTGATAGGTCCGAAGCTTCGCGCCGGTTCCGGTCATGATTTCCGAAAAATCCACGCCGAACTTCTTCGCGATTGAATAAATCACGCTGATCGGCACGTCCTCCGCGCACTCTTCATATTTTTTATAGGTTTCGGGATCGACATAAATCTCCCGGGCAAGCTCTTCCTGTGTGTAACCGCAGACTTCCCGCAGTTCCCGGATTCGCGCTGCCAGTTCCTTTAATTCATCCATAGCACACCTCTTCTTCTCATATGACCGCATAGGTATTAGAATTATATACCTCTTTTTCGGAAAATGTCAATGTTTCCCTTGCATTTGCCGCGATAAATCGTTAAACTGTCAGTAATGATTTGAAAAAGGAGCACTGCCATGCCGTATTTCCGTGACATTCCCATGAAAACAATTCTTCTTATAAATTTCATCCTCGGACTCGTAAGCGGATGGTTTTTTGTGCAGGGGATTAAGCTGCTGCTCGGCCGATGTGTCTTCGGAGGACTTAAGATGACCGGCATCTTCTACCGCGTGCTCGGCGTGCAGCTCTCGTTCCTGGTTTTCATCATCGTATGGCTGATTCAGCAAAAGTATTGGCAGAAGAATCGCCCGAAGGGCCAGCC
>CADBTG010000055.1 GCA_902797475.1 uncultured Lachnospiraceae bacterium
ACATAGGAGGAAAACTGCTTCAAAATCGAAACCGCGAGGCTGTCGTGCCATCGGCCTTCGAAACGCATGCCGGTATAAGCTGTCGTCACATAATCGTAACGGTCGGGCGTACAGTTCACAAGCCCCGTGTTCGCAGCATTAAGAAGCTCTTCATAAGGACAGGCAATGGATTCGATTCGGTTACTGTGAAGCGAAAATGCGGCATTGGTTCCGACAATGACATTGCCGTACTTCTTCGCGGCTTCGGCAAATGCAACGTCGCCCGCCGCGTCGCTTTTATGCCCTGTGAACATCATATCAAATGCAATGACAGCCGGACGCCGTTCGTCAGCGTTCAGCTTTTCCAAAAGATCCGCATACACCTGCCGGCTCCATTCGGACGGCTGAGACTGCATGGCGGTTAATGTTTTTTCATCGATTCGGATAATGGTAATCGGGAGTGAGTTGACAGACTCGGACTGATAGATCCGGTCACTCAGCTGAACGTCAAACGTGTTGAATGCACCGGAATTCGTAAACAGAAATACGCAGACTGCGACTGCGAGTGAAATAATGAGCCTAAGCTTAATGCCCGGCATCGGATGCCGGCGACCGCTTGCCATGATGAAACCCCTCCGCATTTTGAAACATTCCTTCCTAATAATAGCAAAAGAAAAAGGCAAAAACAACCTTTTTTCTGTCGTGGAGACCCCCTTTGGAACATAAAAATGCTGATTT
The DNA here is from genome assembly GCA_902797475.1 of uncultured Lachnospiraceae bacterium. GTDB lineage: Bacteria > Bacillota > Clostridia > Lachnospirales > Lachnospiraceae > ISDg. Next base: position 718 of record CADBTG010000055.1, read on the forward strand.
AATGAGGCATTTGTTCACACTTTTTTCACAAAATATGTCGTTCATCAAAAAAATATGTCGTTCATCCAAAAGATGTTGACTGTAAACGAAGAAAGAAATTACCATTTTCCTATAGTCAGGAATTAACGGTTTGTTTAGAAAATATATTTGGAAGGAGAATGCCATGAAACTGATAAGAAACACAGTTTTTTTGTTGTTGATAGGGTTATTGTTTTTCGCTCTTTCGGGATGTGAGAACGAGGAGAAAAAGAAAAAAGAGAAAAAGAACGAAAGTATGTTTTTCAATTCAGATGCCATTTATATTGATGTGAGGGCAGAGACTTTCGGGTTCGAAATCGTAATCCTGAGTAAAAAAAGAATAAAAACTGTGTCATTGGTAAGCTATTCCGGCAAAAATCTGGATCATGCCAACACAAGAACGGCATGCTTTAATAATTCTTTAGAGAGTTATAAGGATTATTTGTATAAAGGCTTTTATTGTTCAAACTGGATGTTTGAGTTTTCTTTCCCAAGCAACAGCAATGTTGAGATCGATTCGGTAAAGCTTAACATAGACGGGGAGAAAAGAGTATTAACGTTTGCGCATCCGATTCGATATTCAAATTCTGCTGATTACAAGTACATTATCAACGATGAGTTATATGCAAGGACATTTCCAAATGAGTTTTCGTCTTCTGAATTGAAAGGAAACGGCAGATATCATTACTTGTTTGAAGCAGCCCGGGATTGTGTTGTTAAGGGAATCAATACTTCGGGTATTGTAAAGATAGCTAACCCGGTTTTTTCTGTGGATGAAAATCCGGCCTCATTGGAAGATGGCGGAATTGCCTTAAAAGCCGGGGATCAGTTAAGCATAGAGCTGTCTCTGCAAGGTGAAGGAGCAGATGAATACAGTTATTGCATATCGGATTTCATAATTACATATGAGGTAGACGGAATTGAAAGGAAATCGTCTGCAGCGCTTGTTTTTCATCCGTTGTTTCCTTTGGTTGAATTGACAAAGTTGGAACGCTATATGGATCATGAGCTGAATGAGGTCCTTCATATGTCGGAAAAGCAGTACGAATAACGGTGGTGGAGGAAGCCGTAAAGGGATAATAAAGTGATTCAAAAAAGTGGTTGACTTTGGCTTTCGGAAAATGCTATAATCCTGTCTGCTATGCCCGTTTCCCGACCGCGCGCCGGAAACGGAATTGAAGAGAGACGGATGGATTTATATGGCTGTATCGGAGTTTGAAGCTAAGCTTCAGGAGCTTGTGAAGCTCGGCAATAAGAATAAAGGAATCCTCGACAGTGACCAGGTCGCGGATATCATGAAGAATGTATGCCCGGAGAGCAAGACGGATAAAGTCTACGACTATCTTGAATCGAAGGGAATTCTTGTCATAACGAAGTCGGAAGAGGTTCCGGAGCTTGAGGACGGAGAGTTCCTTGAGATGGATGACGACATGCTTCCTCCCCCCTCGGAGGAGGATCTGAACGAAATGGCGGAAGCCCTTTCGGATGACCCTGTAAAGCAGTATCTCCGCGAAATCGGTTCCTACGCCCTTTTGACCGTAGAAGAAGAGGTAGAACTGGCGCAGCGCATCAGCACCGGTGACAAAGCGGCAAAGCGCCGCCTGACGGAGGCAAACCTTCGTCTTGTTGTCAGCATTGCGAAGCGTTATGTCGGCCGCGGCCTTTCGTTCCTCGATCTGATTCAGGAAGGAAACCTCGGTCTCATCAAAGCCGTTGACAAGTTCGACCATGAAAAAGGGTACAAATTCAGTACGTATGCAACCTGGTGGATCAGACAGGCCATCACGCGTGCCATCGCGGACCAGTCCCGTACAATCCGAATTCCCGTGCATATGTCCGAGGTAATCAATAAGACCTACCGCGTGAGCAGAAACCTCTTACAGGAGCTCGGCCGTGAACCTACGGAGCAGGAACTTGCCGATGAGCTTGACATGCCGGTTGAGAAGGTTCGTGAGGTGCTTAAGGTCAGCGCCGATCCGATTTCCCTCGATACCCCGATCGGTGAAGAAGATGACAGCCATCTCGGTGACTTTATTAAGGATGAAAACCTGAAGGGACCCGAAGAGGCTACCGCATATAAGATGCTTCAGGAGCAGATCGAAAAGCTTCTTGACACGCTTACGGAACGGGAAAGCCGTGTGTTGCGGCTTCGGTTCGGTCTTGTCGACGGACGCTGCCGCACGCTTGAGGAAGTGGGCGCCGAGTTCAATGTAACGAGAGAGCGTATCCGTCAGATTGAGGCAAAGGCACTTCGCAAACTTCGCCATCCGAATAAGGTGAAGATGCTCCGCGGCTACGAATTAGACTGATGCAGGCGTTTTTCGTGGCATTTTCCATGAAAAAACCGCTTGACAATTGATGATTGTTTTTTGTATACTGTATTTTGCGCGCTTTGGCGTTTGTTTTGATGCCCGAAGCGTGCGGAATGCAGTATTTTTTCTGTACCTGCAACCACGATTTAATCTTAATAGGAGGTAAAGGAATGCCTACATTTAACCAGCTGGTAAGAAAAGGACGTGAGACCTTTGCTAAGAAGTCCACGGCTCCTGCACTTCAGAAGGGACTTAACTCTCTTAGAAAGAAGTCCACGAATGCATCTGCTCCTCAGAAGAGAGGCGTATGTACCGCAGTTCGTACGACGACCCCTAAGAAGCCTAACTCCGCACTTCGTAAGATTGCAAGAGTACGTCTCAGCAACGGCCTTGAAGTAACGAGCTATATTCCGGGTGAAGGACATAACCTTCAGGAGCATAGCGTAGTACTGATCCGCGGCGGTCGTGTAAAGGACCTTCCCGGTACCCGTTACCACATCATCCGCGGTACACTTGATACCGCCGGCGTAGCTAAGAGACGCCAGGCCCGTTCCAAGTACGGCGCTAAGAGACCGAAAGACGCTAAGAAGTAATTCTTTGCAAGTAACCGAGTAACAGACAGGATTTTTCATTACTATAAGATGCCGGGCATTTTCCTTGACCGAAAGGGAAGGACGCAGAGCTTTGTGGTTGCAGATGCGGCTTTAATAGGATTACCGAGCATGAACACAGTAATGTGAGTACCTAAGAATTAATCAAAGCCGGAATGAATGTTCCGGAATAATTAAGGAGGGAAGTACCGTGCCACGTAAAGGACATATTCAGAAAAGAGACGTTCTGGCAGATCCCATGTACAACAGTAAGGTTGTAACCAAGCTGATCAACAACATCATGCTTGACGGTAAGAAGGGAACCGCACAGAAGATCGTTTACGGCGCATTCGGCCAGGTTGCAGACAAGACCGGCAAGGAAGCCATGGAAGTTTTCGAAGCTGCCATGAACAACCTTATGCCGCTTCTTGAAGTAA
>CADBTG010000056.1 GCA_902797475.1 uncultured Lachnospiraceae bacterium
TCCAGGTATTGGACGTAATGAGGGAAACGGTGCCTTTGTCGGTCTTTTGCGTGAAGGAAATCGCGTCGGGCATGCCCTCTCCGCCGCTTTGGCCCGCATTATTCAGAATTTCTTCTTTCTGCTCAGGCGTCACGGGCAGATTGCCGTGCAATACGCTGATCAGCCAGTTGCCTTCGGTTGACAGATCGTCCTTTGTGAAACCGGAAAGCTTATTGACTCCGGCACGGATCAACGAGGAGGACTCGTTCTTGTTGGCCAGATTCCAGCATACATAACTGATCTTAAGTTCATCCATCAGGACAACCCATTTGTTGGCTTCGTCGATGTCGCAGCGTCCGTTTCCGGAAGCGTCCGTGATGCCGAATTCGCTGACAAATACGGGTAAGCCCTTCTTGACGGCTGCATTCATCTTCTGTCTCAGGTTATCCTTGTGCGTGCCTGCATAGAAATGCAGGGCATACATGATGTTCGTACCCTTAATCGGATTGTTTGCGGCCTGGTCGACATCCTGGCTCCACGTAGGCGTTCCGACAATGACAATCGCATCGCCTGCGTTTTTACGGATGATCGGAATGACCTTCTCGGCATAACCCTTAATCTCATTCCAGGACGTGCCGCCGTTCGGCTCGTTGCAGATTTCGTAAATAACGTTGCCGTAGCTTCCGTACTGCTTCGAAACGTCTTCGAAGAAGGAAAGCGCCTCGTCCTGATAACGAACCGGTGTCAGGTCGTGCAGAATATGCCAGTCAATGATGACATACATGCCGAGCTTGTCGGCAAGCTTCACGCCCTTATCGATCAGTTCGCGAAGGTTCTTCTTGACGGTCGGTCCGCCGGTGCAGTAACCGTTCTCGTCGGTATACATCGCAAGACGGATGACATTGGCGCCCCAGTCATCGCGAATCGTGCGGAAGGTTTCCTCGTTGACATACTGCGGGAACCACTGCAGCCCGTGCGTGCTGACGCCTTTTAATTGGAATTCCTTCCCGTTTTGATCGAGAATCTTCGTGCCGGAAACCTTCAGCCTGCCATGTAATTCATACGGCGTCTTCCCGTTGCCGGGATTCGGTGCCTTCGTAGGTTCGGGCGCGGTTGTCGGAGTCGGTGTCGGATCCGGGGCTTTCGAAGGCTCTTTTGTCGGCTCGGCAGTCGGCTCTTTAGTCGGTTCCTGTGTCGGCTCTTCGGTGGGCTCGGGCGACAGATCCGGTTCAGGCGTACCTGAAATATCCGGATTTTCGGTCGGCGTCGGCTCCGAAGAAGGCGTATTCTCGGGAACAGCCTGCGTAACGGTTACCTTTTGGCCGCTTTTTCTGTTGTTTTCATCGCTGTTTTTCTGCAGAATCAGAACAAGCCTGATGCTCAGTCCGAGCACCAGGAGGCCCAGAATTCCGATGACGGAAAATGCGATGATCTTCTGTTTTACGGATTCTTTCATAACTCAACTCCCCCTATGAGTAACGAAAAAAGAAGGAACGAATCCGGTCCGTCATATATAACGACCCGATACATAGGATTATATCATTCTTCGGGACGGTATTGCAAAGGTACTGTAAAGTCTTCTCGGGATTGTCAGTACTTTTTAAACAGAATTCTGTAAGAAAATCCGTCATTTTCTGTTCGGGAATTGCACGCTTATGCGGAAAACGGAAAAAATATGCATCGTCAGTGAATCTTTTCAGAATCCCGGCCATCGTCCGGTAGTCCTTATCGCCGAGCATTCCGGTCAGAACATGAATTGTCCTTCCGGCAAATTGAGGCTCCTTAAAGAACTCTTCTGCCGCGGCAATGCATTGCGGATTGTGTCCGCCGTCAATATAAACATCGGGATCATGGTGCACGAGTTCCATGCGCACGGGCCAGGAAATGTGTGACAAAGCACCGATGACAGCCTGCTTCGGGATATCGACGCCCTTTTTTCGAAGAATGTCTGCTCCCTCGATGGCCGTCATGGCATTTTTCACCTGGTGTTTCCCTAAAAGATTCAGCCGGATGTTGTATTCCTTATACCGGAAATGCTCGAAACCGGGGATTGGCTTATATTCCGTAAGCTTTGTTTCGTCGGTAAGCGTGTAGGGAGCACCGATCTGATTGGCTCGATTGATCAAAACCGTAAGGGCTTCCTCATCCGAAGGATAGAAAACCGCATTGCAGCCGGGTTTAAGGATGCCGGCTTTCGCTTCTGCAATCTCCGTAAGCGTGTTTCCGAGAATTTCGCAATGATCGAGGCCGATGTTCATAATGACCGTAAGAACCGGCTCCTTCACGACATTCGTGGCGTCAAATGTGCCGCCGAGACCGGTTTCCAAAACGACAAAATCACAATTTTCACGTGAAAAATACAACAGCGCAATGAGCGTAATCAGTTCAAATTGGTTCGGACGCTCCGAAAGCGTGTCGGTATAGGCAAATACTTCTTTCGCGATTGCGGCAAGCCTGCGTTTCGGAATCAGTTCGCCGTTAATCTGAATGCGTTCGCGGAAATCGTGAATGTAAGGCGAAGTATATAATCCCGTTTTATAGCCTGCCTCAGTCAAAATGCCGTGTAGCATCGCACAGACGGAGCCTTTGCCGTTCGTTCCGGCAACATGAATGACCTTAAGGCTGCGCTCCGGATTGCCGAAGTGCGCAAGCATGGTTTCCATACGGGAAAGACCGGCTGATTTTGAAAAAAAGCCGGTCGAAGTCAGTCTCGTTAATACTTCTTCATAACGCAAGAAAATCACCTCAAATCATCAAACCCGTATCACGGATTTTCTGTTCCAGTTCATGCATCATATAAAGCGTTCCGGTGCAAAGCACGTTGGAACCTTTTCTGTACTCCGAAGCGGCAGCCTCGGCGGCTTCTTCGAGAGTTTTCACCGGTACGGCATCCGCACCGATGGATTTCAGGTATTTCGCAAGATCCTTCGCGGGAAGCGATCTCGGATTATCGGGTGTGACAGTGTAGAATTTGGAAATATACGGGGCAATCATCGGATACATCGCGCAATAATCCTTATCGGCCATGACGCCGGTTACGGCTGCGAATTTCGTTCCTTTCGGAAATACCGCAAGGCATTCCGACAAAGCCTTCATGCAGTCCGGATTATGTCCGCCGTCCATGATGAAATAAGGATTCGA
>CADBTG010000057.1 GCA_902797475.1 uncultured Lachnospiraceae bacterium
GTATGGATGACCTTTTCCGGGGTATCGAGAACCACTTTCTTTCCGTGATTGATAATCAGAACACGGTCACAGACCGCATTTACCTCAAACAGAATGTGGGAACTCAGGATGACCGTATGCTTCTTTCCGAGGCTCTTGATGAACTCACGCATCCAGGAAATCTGCATCGGGTCAAGACCGACCGTGGGCTCGTCCATGATGATGACCTTCGGGTTGCCGAGAAGCACCTGGGCAACGCCGACACGCTGGCGGTAACCTTTGCTTAAGTGCTTGATCAGCTTCTTCTGCATGTGCGTTACACGTGCAAGCTCCATTACGCGGTCGATTTCGGCCTTTCTTTCGGCGCGGGGCACCTTTCTGAGCTCGGCAACGAAATTCAGATACTCCCGAACGCGCATGTCTGGATAAACCGGCGGAATTTCGGGAAGATAGCCGATGCACTTTTTGGCTTCTTCCGGCTCATCAAACATGTTGTGGCCGTCGATGATGACATCTCCCTCCGTAGCGGAGATGTAGCCGGTGATCATATTCATCGTGGTGGATTTGCCGGCACCGTTCGGGCCGAGAAAACCCAGAATTTCCCCGTCTTCAACGGAAAATGACAGGTCGTCCACCGCGGCGAAACTGCCGTACCGCTTTACAAGATTTTTGACTTCAATCATAAGAAATGCTCCGTCTTTTTTACCAAAATAAGGGGCTGTCGGATACGACTGCCCCATTGATTCATTGTACGTCTACCGCGTCCTGCATCGTATACAGTCCGGGTTCACGGCCGGCAAGGAATTTTGCGGCGGCAACTGCACCCTTGCCGAAAATGGCTTTGGAATAAGCCGTGTGACGGATTTCGATTACTTCATCCGTCCCTGCAAAATAGATTTCATGCTCTCCGACAATGGTTCCTCCTCGAAGAGCTGAGATGCCGATTTCCTTCTTCGGGCGCTGCTCTCTTCTTCCGGAACGGTCAAATACATATTCGTACTTCTCCGGAAGTGCGTCGTTGATGGCGTCCGCAATGGCAAGAGCCGTTCCGCTCGGCGCATCTAACTTCAGGCGATGATGCTTCTCGACAATCTCGATGTCATACCCCTCGCTTCCGAGAATCTCGGTTGCAGCCTTAACAAGCTTCAAAAGCACATTCACGCCGAGTGACATATTGGCCGAACGAAGAATCGGAAGTCTGGCGGAAGCCTCTTTAATCTCCTCAACCTGCTCCTTCGTGTAACCGGTAGAGCAAAGAACAAGCGGCATGTGAATGGCTTCCGCGTCCTGAAGAAGCTCCGTCAGAAGCTTCGGGGACGTAAAGTCAATCAGAACATCGGCAGTTTCCTTTACTGCCTTTAAGGATTCGTATACCGGAAAAGGACGGTCGCTCTGCCCGGTAAGATCGATTCCGGCGACAATCTCCGCATTTGCGTCCTCATTTACCAGGTCGGCAATTACTCTGCCCATATGGCCGTTGCAGCCACGCATTATGATTCTGGTCATGCCTCTACCTCTGTCACGATTCCGAGTTTCTTCATTTCATTCCAAAGCAGGATCTGATTGTCCTCTTCCATCTCGGTAAGAGGCGCGCGAACCACGCCGTTGCAGAAGCCCATCATCTGGCAGGCTGCCTTAACGGGAATCGGATTCACTTCGCAGAACAAAGCCTTAATCAGCGGAATATACTTCAGCTGAAGTTCTTTCGATTTCTTTACATCGCCGCGCAGATAGCTTGCAACCATCTCGTGCGTATCCTCGGGAGCGCAGTGGGCAAGAACGCTGATTACGCCGCTTCCGCCGAGCGAAAGCACCGGTACAACCTGATCGTCATTACCGGAATACAGCTCGAAATCGTCATCGACAAGACTCATCAGCTTGGCCATCTCGCTGAAATCGCCGGTAGCATCCTTCACGCCGACAATGTTCGGAACGGTCTTGTAAAGCGTTGCGACGGTCTCTGCCGTCATCTTGCAGCCGGTACGGCCCGGGATGTTGTAAAGAATGAGCGGCTTCTTCGTGCTGGCGGCAATCGCCGAAAAATGAGCAATCAGGCCCTTCTGCGTGGCCTTATTGTAATAAGGCGTTACGACAAGCATGGCGTCTGCGCCTGCCTTGTCAGCTTCTTTCGTCAGGAAAATCGCGGTCTCCGTGCAGTTGGAACCGGTTCCCGCAATGACCGGAACTCTTCCGGCTACACGCTTGCAGCAGAACTCGATGCAGGCAAGATGCTCCTCATGCGTAAGCGTGGAAGCCTCACCGGTCGTTCCCATTACAACAATGGCATCCGTCTTATGTGCAATCTGATAATCAATCAATGCACCGAACTGATCAAAATCCACATCGCCGTTACTCTGAAACGGTGTAATAATCGCTACTGCCGAACCTTTAAAAATTGACATATGTTATACCTCCTTTGCCGGAGCAAAAAATACTGACCCATATTTCCGTTATTTTATCATCATCCGCCGTTTCTGTCAATGCAGAGCACCCGCTCCGGATGTGTTTTCACAGTCATTTCACATCCGCGGCTTTCTGGCCGGAAACTTTCCCGTTACAGCACCTCGAAAATCAGCAAAGCACCGATCGTGTTGATTGCCACATTGGCGCTTGCATGCACGATCCAGCTCGCGGCAACGGACCCGAAGCGCTCGCTGAGAAACTGTAAACAAAGCGCAACGACGGCAAGTCCCGCAATGCAGAAAGCAAGCAAAAACGGGTTGAACCAATTCCCGATGATTCCGATATGGTAAAGCGAAAACAAAAGCGCGCTCACCGAAAATCCGATCTTCCGGTTCGGAATGAGCCCCGAAAGAAAGCCCCGGAAGAAAGCCTCCTCCAAAAAGGAATTCACGACAATGATATAGGCAAATACAAAGAAGCAGTTTTTCTTCGTCAGTCCTTCCTTGGCAATCAGGCTCTCTCTGATGGAGGAAAGATCGATCCGGCTTTTAAAAATCAGAAACAGAATGCCGATTCCGAGAAAGAACATGACAATGAAAAGAATCAACTTTCGCAGGCTCTTTGGTTTATGAAGACCGATGACCTCCCGGATGCCCTGCCTTGTAAGCAAAGCATGCAGAACAACTGCCCCGCCGAAACACAGCAGTTTGACCGCGCTTTTTACGAAATACGGCGGCTTCAAAACCTGTTCAACGAGACAGACTGCCGTAAGGGCAATGATTCCGAGCATCAGCCCCCAAATAAAACTCTTATCGCTGCTTTTTTGTTCCTTCATCCGCTCATCCCCCCGGATATGACTCCGGTTTCCGTTTCACGTTTCGTATTTTCCGAAAAGAGTATACCCGAAAGTCGCCGAAAAATCAAGAAAACCGGGCATTTTCCAAAAGGCCGGA
>CADBTG010000058.1 GCA_902797475.1 uncultured Lachnospiraceae bacterium
CGGAAGTCGCTCGAGCTGGTTGCTAAGGGCTTCCCGAAAGGCAAACTCCTCTTCGCGGGCCTTGTGAACGGCAAGAACATATGGCGCAATGATTACCGTAAGACGCTCGAAACAATCGGCGCGATTGCCGCGAAGAGTAGCATCGGTGTGGAACAGATTGTACTGAATACTTCGTGCTCTTTGTTGCATGTGCCGAACTCGTTAAAGGGCGAGAAGAAGCTTACGGAGGAGTATAAGAAGCACTTCGCATTTGCCGAAGAGAAGCTTACGGAGCTTTCGGAAATTGCCGCCCTTGCGGGACTTAACGACTGTTCGAAGGATGCACGCTTCGAGGCCAATCAGGCCTTGTTCGCAAAGCGGATCGACACCGTTGACGAAGCGGTTAAGAAGAGAGTGGCGGCCATCCAAGATGCGGATTACACGAGGGTTCCTTCGTTCGAGGAACGTGAGCGGATTCAGAAAGCAAAGCTGAACCTGCCTTTGTTCCCGACGACAACGATCGGTTCCTTCCCGCAGACCACGGACGTGAAGAAGAACCGGACACAGTTCAAAAAGGGAGAGATTACGAAGGAGCAGTATATCGCTTTCAACGAGCGGAAGATCGCCGAGTGCATCGCGCTGCAGGAGGAGATCGGGCTTGACGTCATCGTGCACGGCGAGTACGAGCGGAACGATATGGTCGAGTACTTCGGCGAGCATCTGTCGGGCTACGTTTTCACGGAAAATGCCTGGGTGCAGTCTTACGGTACGAGATGCGTAAAGCCGCCAATCATATGGGGCGACGTTTCGAGAAAAGAAGCCATCACGGTGCCTTGGTCGAAGTTCGCAAAGAGCTGCACCGCCAAGCCCGTGAAGGGCATGCTTACCGGCCCGGTTACAATCTTGAACTGGTCGTTCCCGAGAGAGGACATCACCCTTAGGGAGAGCACGTTGCAGATCGCGTTGGCAATCCGTGACGAAGTGCTTGACCTGGAGGCAAATGGAATCGATATCATCCAGATTGACGAGGCCGCGCTTCGCGAGAAACTGCCGCTTCGAAAGAGCGACTGGTACTCCGAGTACCTTGACTGGGCGATTCCGGCGTTCCGGCTTGTACACAGCGGCGTGAAAGCGGAGACACAGATTCACACGCATATGTGCTACAGCGAATTTACCGATATCATTCCGGCCATTGACGCGATGGATGCGGACGTTATCACATTTGAGGCATCGAGATCCGACCTGCAGATCCTTGATTCCTTGAAGGAGCATCACTTCAAGACCGAGGTCGGCCCGGGCGTTTACGATATTCATTCGCCCCGTATCCCGTCGGTTGAGGAGATCGTCGAGGCGCTCACGAAGATGCGCGCAAAGATTGACGACCGGAAGCTTTGGGTAAACCCGGACTGCGGACTGAAGACAAGAGGCGAGAGCGAGACCAAGGCAAGCCTTCTTAATCTCGTGAAGGCCGCGCAATGCATCCGCGGAGAGAAAGGTTGAGAATATGAAAATCACGAAGCATCTGCGGAAAGAAAGGTTGAGAGCATGAAAATTACGGAGATTCACAAAAGACAGAAGAGCCTGTCCTTCGAGATTTTCCCGCCGAAGAAGGATGAGGAACTGGAAAACATAGACGACACGCTCGATGTCCTTTGTGAACTCGACCCGGACTACATCAGCGTGACATTTGGCGCGGGCGGAAGCGCCAACGGAAACCGTACCATCGAGCTCGCGAAGAAGATCAAGAACCGATACGGCATCGAGCCGGTCGTCCACCTCACCTGCTTACATTACAGCAGGGAGGAAATCGATCAGATGGCGGAGGCCATCACCCGCGAAGGCATCCAGAACATCCTGGCGCTTCGCGGCGACCGGACGCCGAAGCTTGTTGAGAAGAATGATTTTCCGCACGCGTCTGACCTGATTGCGTATCTTAAATCGAAGTACGACTTCTGTTTCTTGGGGGCGTGCTACCCGGAGTGCCATCCGGAATCGGAAAGCAAGGTGGCGGATTTCAACGCGCTTAAGAAGAAAGTGGACGCGGGCGCGGAGGTACTGCTGTCGCAGCTGTTTTTTGATAACGAAATCTTCTTTGATTTCCGTGAGCGCTGCCGCATCGGAGACATCAACGTTCCGATCATCCCGGGAGTCATGCCGGTCATCAACGCCGCGCAAATCAGACGGATGGTAAGCTTATGCAACGCCTCATTTCCCGAGCGGTTCCGCCGCGTCATCGCCCGGTACGAAGACAATAAGGAAGCCCTGTTCGACGCCGGAATGTCGTATGCGCTGAGCCAGGTGATTGACCTTCTCGCAAGCGACATCGAAGGCATCCATCTTTATACGATGAACAACCCGCTAGTCGCAAGAAGAATCTGTGAGGGAGTTAAGAATATTGTGTAAGAGGGGAGGATCCCATAGGGGGTCCTCTTCTTTGTGCCATTTACCAGAGGGAGCAGACCGGATGCACGAAAAATGGTACATCCGTTTTGGTATTTATAGTATAGGAAACAGTTCCATAAACCATTTCGCGACGATAAAAAGCGAGGGAAATGGCAATGAAAGAAGGCATCGAAGGCCATGACTTCTGAGTGGCAGAGTGAAAAAAGAAGAACCGCGACGGATATTCTGTCATAGAACAGACAAGGGTGTTTTTTCAATGAAAGTGAAGTGGCATTTTTGGTACATGACGTGATAGGATAGAAGAAAGGAGACTCTTTTATTATCTTACAACAGGAGGGGCGTTTTATGGATACCATCAACTATGCATTTCAGTACA
>CADBTG010000059.1 GCA_902797475.1 uncultured Lachnospiraceae bacterium
AATTCAATACGGAGAGAGGTTTTTCATGGCTTCTGCTGATCAGAATAAAATTCGGAATTTTTGCATTATTGCCCACATCGATCACGGCAAATCCACCCTCGCGGACCGCATCATCGAAAAGACCGGTCTGCTGACTTCCCGTGAGATGCAGGAGCAGGTCCTTGACAATATGGATTTGGAGCGTGAGCGCGGCATTACGATTAAAGCCCAGACCGTCAGAACCGTTTATAAGGCAAAGGACGGACAGGAGTATATCTATAATTTGATTGATACTCCCGGGCATGTCGATTTTAACTATGAGGTTTCGAGAAGCCTTGCAGCATGCGAAGGAGCTGTTTTGGTTGTCGATGCGGCGCAGGGAATTGAAGCGCAGACGCTGGCCAACTGCTATATGGCAATCGACCATGACCTTGAAATCATGCCTGTCATTAACAAAATCGATCTGCCGAGCGCAGAGCCCGAGAGAGTCATTGCGGAAATCGAAGATGTCATCGGCATCGAAGCGCAGGATGCACCGCGCATTTCCGCAAAGCTGGGGCTTAATATCGAGGATGTGTTGGAGGGTATCGTAGCAAAGATTCCGGCACCGAAGGGCAATCGCGAGAATCCGCTTCAGGCGTTGATTTTCGATTCGGTTTATGATCCTTATAAGGGCGTCATCATATTTGTCAGAGTCAAAGAAGGATGCATCACGAAAAACACGAGAATCCGCATGATGGCAACCGGATGTGAAGAGGACATTGTCGAAATCGGAACATTCGGCCCCGGCAAATTCATTCCGTGCGACGAGCTTCCGGCAGGTACCGTCGGATACATCACGGCCTCTCTGAAAAATGTGAAAGATACCCGTGTCGGTGACACCGTTACCGACGCAAGACATCCTGCCGCCGAGCCGCTTCCGGGATATAAGAAGGTCAATCCCATGGTGTACTGCGGAATGTATCCTGCGGACGGCGCTAAATACCCCGATCTTCGGGATGCGCTTGAAAAACTTCAGTTAAACGATGCTTCCCTGCAGTATGAGCCCGAGACTTCGATTGCACTCGGATTCGGATTCCGCTGCGGATTCTTAGGTCTTTTACATCTCGAAATCATTGAGGAACGGTTGGAACGGGAGTATAATCTCGATCTCGTTACAACCGCACCGAGTGTTATTTATAAGATTTATAAGACAGACGGAACCTGTGAGGACATTTCGAATCCCGCAAACATGCCCGATCCGACGGAAATCGAGCATATGGAGGAGCCGTTCGTCAGTGCGGAAATCATGGTCACAACGGAATTTGTCGGACCGATCATGAAGCTTTGTCAGGAAAGACGCGGCGTCTATCTCGGAATGGAATATATGGAGCAGACGAGAGCCCTTCTCAAATACGAGCTTCCGCTTAATGAAATCATCTATGATTTCTTCGATGCCCTCAAATCCCGTTCAAAAGGATATGCTTCGTTCGATTATGATCTGAAGGGATATGTTCCTTCAAGACTTGTCAAGCTTGATATCCTGATTAACCACGAGGAAGTGGATGCGCTTTCCTTTATCGTTCATGAAGATTCCGCTTATGAAAGAGGCCGTCGGATTTGCGAACGGATGAAGGACGAGATTCCGAGACATCTGTTTGAAATCCCGATTCAGGCTGCAATCGGCAACAAAATCATTGCAAGAGAAACCGTCAAAGCCATGCGCAAGGACGTCCTTGCCAAATGTTACGGCGGTGACATAACCCGTAAGAAGAAGCTTCTCGAGAAGCAAAAAGAAGGAAAGAAGAGGATGCGCCAGATCGGTAATGTGGAGATTCCGCAGGCCGCCTTCATGAGCGTATTGAAATTGGATGAAGAATAAAGAACCGCTAGAACTTTATATCCATATTCCGTTTTGCAAAAGAAAATGCAATTATTGCGATTTCCTGTCATTTTCCGGGAAGGAGTACTGCGTTTGGAATTATCTGGACGCGTTGATCAGAGACCTGGTCCGATACGGCGGGCAGACGCTTTCTTCGGTTTATATCGGCGGCGGAACCCCTTCCTGCGTACCTCTCGGATTCTATGACAAACTCTTTGCATGCATTCGGGAGAACTATTTTCTGCTTCCCGATGCGGAGATTACGTTAGAAGCCAATCCGGGCACCCTGACGGCGGCAAAGGCCGTGGAATATAAAAGGGCAGGCATTAACCGATTAAGCCTCGGGCTGCAATCGGCTGTTGATTCCGAGCTGCAGACGCTCGGACGCATTCACACATTTGAAGATTTCCTGAAATCCTATGAGATTGCGAGAAAGGCCGGCATTTCGAACATCAATGTCGATTTGATGATGGGCATTCCGGGTCAGACCGAGGAATCGTTAAAAACCTCGCTTCAGAGGGTTGCGCTGCTGCATCCGGAACACATCTCGGCTTATATGCTGATTGTTGAGGAAGGGACACCGTTTTATGATATGTATCACGAAAACAGTGCCGCTTTCCCGGACGAAGAAACGGTCAGCAGAATGTATGAGACAACGATTGCATTTCTCGGCAAAAAGGGTTACGACCAGTATGAAATCTCGAATTTTGCCAGAAACGGAATGGCCTGTAAGCATAATATCGGGTACTGGAAACGCACGCCTTATCTCGGAATCGGCCTCGGCGCGGCTTCTTTGATTGATGAAACAAGGTATCGCGTCACGACGGATCTGCTTTCTTATTTGAAGGAACTTTCTTACGAAAGCGAAGAAAAGCTTACGATTAAGGATATGAAAAATGAGACGATCATGCTCGGACTTCGGCTCAAGGAGGGCATTTCCTATACCGATCTGAAAGATTCCTTCGGGGAAGGATTTGCCGGATATACCGTGGCAAGACTCGGCAAATATGTCGAGGACGGCTATATGGAGCATGATTACGACCGGTTTTTCTTTACGACGAAAGGCTATCTTGTCAGCAATTCGATTCTTTCGGAACTGTTGGAATAAAAGAGATGGAACGGAGGGTTAACTCCTCCGTTCTTTTTTTGTTTTGCAAGAGTCTTTATACGGAGCATTTTTCTGATTTATTTTTGTAAAATCATATTGACAAATGCATTCTACAGTGGTATCTTATATGAGGATATTAGCACTCGATACGAATGAGTGCTAACAAAACAAGACGGAGGCAATATGGAATTAGATGATCGGAAACTGAAGATTCTGACAGCCATCATCCGGAATTACCTGGAAACAGGTGAACCGGTCGGTTCCAGAACCATATCCAAGGATTCGGACCTCAACCTGAGCTCCGCCACCATCCGTAACGAGATGTCGGATCTTGAGGAGATGGGACTGATCATTCAGCCGCATACAAGTGCGGGCCGTATTCCGAGCGATAAGGGATACCGTCTGTATGTTGACATGATGCTGAAGGAGAAGGAAGAAGAGCTGAATAACCTTAAGGTTGAGTTGAATGCCAAGAGCGAAAAGCTCGACACCATCCTGAAGGAAGCCGCCAAAGTCATCGCGGACAGCACGAATTATGCTTCCATGATTACGGTGCCGCAGTACCGCTCAAAGAAGATCAAGTTCATTCAGCTGACGCAGGTTGATTATTCTTCCATTCTCTGCGTCGTGGTTTTGGAAGGAAACATCATTAAAAACATGATGGTTCCGTGCGACCGGGAGCTTTCCGCCGATGCGGTTTTGAAGCTGAACCTGATGATGAATACGTTTCTGCAGGGTCTTGACATGCAGGAGATTAACGTAAGCGTCATGCAGAAGCTCCGCACCGAAGCGTCCGAGTATTCCGCACTGATTTCGGACATTCTCGACGCTGTTGCAAAATGCCTGGAAGAGCAGGGCGTGGAGGCTTACACAAGCGGTTCCACGAATATCTTCAAGTATCCGGAACTGAACGAATCCGGCAAGGCAACCAATCTTTTGTATGCCTTAGAGGAGAAGAAGCAGCTGACCGAACTGATGTATAAGGAAGGCGACAACGACCGGGGCATTCAGGTTTATATCGGAGAAGAGAATCCGATTGAAGCAAC
>CADBTG010000060.1 GCA_902797475.1 uncultured Lachnospiraceae bacterium
CCGACGCCTACGCCGGAGCCGATCCGAAACCGCGAAACACCGGAAGAGATCGACCTCACATTTGAGAAGCTTGAGGTGGAGACCTATCCCGAGCCGACGCCCGGATTCTTCCAGATGGGCTATTATCTGCGGAGCGAGCCGAGCCGGATTGCCGAGCGCACGACGTACCTGAAATACGGAACAAAGGTTTACATCCACAGCAGAAGCGTCAATATCTTCAACGAGCCGTGGTATTATGTGTCCGCGATCGTGGACGGGCAGGAAGTGGAAGGCTACGCGCAGGGAAGCACCACGCAGATTGCGGAATGGCTGCGTCCTACGCCCGGACCGGTTTCTCTGCTTGACGTGGACCGGATTGTGAACCCGCAGGAGAAGCACGGACCGGATCGCGACGGCGACGGAACGTATGTCATTGTGCTGGACCCCGGACACGGCGGCAAATATCCCGGAGCGACAAGCTTCGGCCTGATGGAGAAGGACCTCAACCTGAAGGTCGGCCTATACGTTCGCGAATATCTGGAAGAGCATTATCGCGGCGTTACCGTTTACATGACGCGCTCGGGCGATTATGCTTACGATGAGTTTGACCCGGACGACGATCTTGAGTACCGTGCAAGACTTGCCGTACAGAAGGAAGCCGACCTTATTCTGAGCATGCATTTCAATGCTTATAACGGAAAGCAGATCGGCGCAATGGTTCTGGTCGGAACGTCCCCGGAGGTCGGCGAGAAAGAGCGGATTTTCGCGTCTTACCTTTTGGAGGAGATGGGCAAGATCGGAATCCGGATAGATGGCATCAAGCGTAAGAGAAGCGCGATGATGCGGGATAAGAACGGCAAGCTGATGGACGGATACTTAATGGTCCGGCTTCCTTCGGAGGTCGGGATTCCATCGGTCATCATCGAGCACTGCTTCATGGACAATTATTATGATCATCTGTTCTGTAATACGGACGAAGGGCTCATGCGTCTGGCGGAAGGCGACGCGTTGGCAATCGCCGCCTATCTGGATTTGGAGCGAATACCGGATCCGCCGGGAGCCGATGACGATCTGACCGATGATGAGACACAGATGTAAGAAAGGATTTTCATGTACCGGTATCTGCTTCTTGACTTTGACAATACTTTGATGGATTTTAACGAGACGGAGCGGATAGCCCTCGGGAAGACCTTTGAAACGTTATTTCAAAAAGAACTGACGGCGGAGGACACCGCCTTATATCACCGCATCAACGACGGCTACTGGAAGCGCCTCGAACGAAAGGAAGTCAACCGTGAGCAGCTGAAGGAAGGGCGGTTTTCGGATTTCATCAAAGCACTCGGACTCACCTGTGAGAATGTCATGCATGTGAATCAGGTTTATATGGACTTTCTAGCCGAGACCGTTGTGGAGTACCCAGAGGCAGAGGAGGCCTGCAGACAGCTTTCCAAACGTTATAAGCTTTACGTCATCACGAACGGAACGACCTACATTCAAAAGGCGCGTTACGCAGGGACAGGCTTTCAAAAGTATATGGACGGCATCGTCATTTCGGATGAGGTCGGCGTGGACAAGCCGGACCCGCGCTTCTTTGATGCTGTTGTGAAACTGACCGGCGATCCTGACGCAAGACATTATCTTGTCGTCGGCGACAGCCTGAGTTCGGACATCCGGTTCGGAAAGAACATCGGCGCGGACACGTGCCGCATCGGGGAACCGACCGAGGAGGCGGACTTCTGTCTGCCCGGAATCGCTCAACTTTCGGATTATTTGGCACAAAAGGCGGAATAATGTAATTTCCCATTCCATTTTCCAAAGGATTTGTTTTAACTGATAGTAAGAGGGCAGGAGACCTTGACGACGTGTCGGGTCTCCTTTATAATTTATTTGTTGGGCATTGCCCGGAATTCTTTTCATGAAAGGAAAATGCTATGAATTACGGTTACTTTGACGGAAAAGCCCGTGAATATGTGATTACCCGTCCGGACACGCCGTCCGCATGGGCCAATTATCTCGGTTCGCCGGAGTACGGCGCAATCATCAGTAACAATGCAGGCGGTTACAGCTTTGTGAAATCCGGAGCGAACGGACGAATCATCCGTTACCGCTTCAACGGTGTCGCACTGGACCAGCCGGGACGTTATATCTACCTTCGCGACCATTCGGACGGAGAATACTGGTCGGCTGCCTGGGCGCCGGTCTGCAAGCCGCTTGAAAGCTATAAGAGTGAGTGCCGCCACGGTACTGCTTACACGGTCATCACCTCGGAATACAAGGGAATCCGGACCGAAACGTCTTACTATGTGCCGAAGGACGCCAGCTATGAGGTTTGGAACGCTGTCGTAACCAACACCGACACGAAGCCCCGCAAGCTTTCCGTCACGGGCTACTGCGAATTCGTTAACGATAACAACTACGAGCAGGACCAGGTCAACCTGCAGTATACGCTGTTCATCAGCCACACGTATTTCTGCGGCAATATGATTCTGCAGAAGGAAAATGAGAACTTCCACGACCCCAATAAGGAGCGCTTTTTAGGTCTTGCAGGCGCGAAGGTCGACAATTACTGCGGCGACCGCGACCGCTTCGTAGGAAACTACAGAAGCTACGCAAATCCGGTCGGCGTTGCGGAAGGTCTGAAGGGTGAGCTTAACTACTGCGGCAACTCCTGCGGCGCACTTGAGAGCGTTGTGGAGCTTGCTCCGGGTGAGTCGAAGAGATTCACCTATATTCTCGGTCAGAAGCCCGAGAAGGAAGCACAGAAGATTCTTGCGCGCTACGAGAAGGACGGCGTGGTTGAGGAAGAGCTTGCCGTATTGAAGAAGTACTGGCACTCGAAGCTTGACAATCTTCAGGTCTGCACGCCCGATGAGAACTTCAACAATATGGTAAATGTATGGAACGCTTACAACTGCTTCATCACATTTACCTGGTCCAGAGCCGCATCGTTCCAGTATTGCGGACTCCGTAACGGCTTCGGCTACCGCGATACCGTGCAGGACATCCAGGGCATCATCCATCTGGCGCCCGAGATGGCGGCCGATCAGATCCGGTTCATGCTTTCCGCACAGGTAACGAACGGCGCCGGACTTCCGCTTGTAAAGTATACGCACAATCCGGGCCATGAGGATACGCCGGACGACGCTTCCTACGTGAAGGAGACCGGTCATCCGAGTTACCGCGCGGACGACGCTTTGTGGCTGTTCCCGACCGTTTATAAGTACATTTCCGAGAGCGGAAACATTGCTTTCCTTGATGAGGAAATCTGGTACGCCAACAACGGGGAAAAGGGGACGGTTTACGACCACTTAAAGCGCGCGATCGCATTTTCCATGAACAACTTAGGAAACCACGGAATGCCGGCAGGCCTTCACGCAGACTGGAATGACTGCGTGCGGCTCGGCAAGAAGGGCGAGAGCACATTTGTCGCATTCCAGCTTGTATATGCCGTGAAGATCCTGCGGAAGTACGCCGTATTGAAAAATGATACGGAGTATATCGCTTACCTCGATTCCGTGAATGCGAAGATGGAAGAGATTCTTTCCGATTGCTGGAACGAGGACCGTTACATCCGCGGCTACAAGGAGGACGGCGAGGTTATCGGTAAGAGAACCGATCCCGAAGCTTCGATGTGGCTCAATCCGCAGTCCTGGTCGGTCATCGCCGACTTCGGAACGAAGGAGAAGCAGGAACTCGCGATGGATTCCGTTGCACGCGAGCTGAACACGCCTTACGGCGCAATGGTTATGTATCCTGCATACGAGAATCATGCATTTGACGGCGCTTTGATGGTATGCTTCAACAAGTGCGTGAAGGAGAACGCAGGCATCTTCTCGCAGCCGCAGGGCTGGCTGATTCTTGCGGAAGCCAAGCTCGGACACGGAAACAGAGCATTTCAGTACTGGACCGAGGCAGCACCGGCAAGCTACAACGACCGGATTGAGGTCCGTAACCTCGAGCCTTACGTATTCGGCCAGTTTGTGGAAGGCAAGGACAGCCCGTTCGCAGGACGTGCGCATGTGCATTGGCTGACCGGAACCGCATCGACCGTCATGGTCGGAACGATCGAAGGCATCCTCGGACTGAACCCCGAGGCAGACGGCATTGTCATCGATCCTTCGATTCCTTCCGCATGGAAGAACTACACGATGCGCAAGGTATTCCGCGGCAAGGTATTGAACGTTACCGTGAACAATCCGAACGGCAGCGAACACGGCGTAAAGAGCGTCACCGTGAACGGCGTTAAGATTGACGGAAAGCTGATCCGCGACGATATTTTGAAGCAGGAAAATGACATCGTCATCGAGATGTAAACCATTCGAATGAGAAGCCCCCGGCAAAGCGATTTGCCGGGGTTTTTTTATGCGTTTCCGGCGTGATTTTACTTGAAGGACAGCATGTTTTTTGATATAGTATACTTTGTATTGGCATTTTCCGGAAACGGGAGCGAAAAAAGATTGACAAAGCGTCCCGATTTAGTCTATACTTGCGAAAGTGTTTATAGAGAGGATTCCCGGCGGAATCCGAAGAAAGAATTTCACGGAGGCTATCATGGCACAGAAAAATGTTGAAAAGAAGATTCTTACGTCCCAGGGCTTGAAGAAGCTGGAGGCGGAGCTTGACGAACTGAGAACCGTCAGACGTAAGGAGATTGCGAACAAGATCAAGGAAGCCAGAGAGCAGGGCGATCTTTCCGAGAACGCGGAATACGATGCCGCCAAGGAAGAGCAGAGAGAGATCGAAGCCCGTATCGAAGAGCTTGAGGAACTCCTTAAAAACGTAGAGGTTGTGGACGAGGACGAAATCGACCTTGATACCGTCAATATCGGCTGTGAAGTGAAGCTTCAGAACGTTGAGACCGGCAAATCGGTCATTTATAAACTGGTTGGTTCTACGGAAGCGAACGCCCTGAAGGGTAAGATTTCCAACGAATCTCCCGTGGGCCGCGAGCTCATCGGCGCCAAGAAGGGTTCCAAGATTACCGTGGAGGTTCCTTCGGGCGTTATGACGTATAAGATTATGAGCATCCACAAGGCAAGCAACTAAAGGATGCGCGGAGGTTTATCGTGGCAGAACAGAACAATGAAAATCGGAATGAGGACCTCGGCGAGCTTTTGAAGATTCGCCGCCAGAAGCTTGCGGATCTGCAGGCAGCCGGAAAGGATCCTTTTCAGATTACGAAATATGACCAGACGCACCATACGGATGAGGTGAAGAAGCTTTACACCGAGCTTGAGGAGAAGCTTCTTGCAGGCCGTCAGGCGCCCGATACGGAGGGACTTGACGAGGCCGCAGCCCGTGAGGTGAAGAAGAACGATTACAATGAGCGCAGAGCCATCATGGATGCTCAGCCGATTGAGGTTTCGATTGCGGGCCGCATGATGTTCAAGCGTGTTATGGGTAAGGCTTCCTTCATCAATCTGCAGGATCTGAAGGGAAGCATCCAGGTATATGTATCGAGAGATGCCATCGGAGAGGACAGCTATGCGGATTTCAAGAAATCCGACATCGGCGACATCTACGGTGTCAAAGGCTATGCCTTCCGTACGATGACCGGCGAGATTTCGGTGCATGCATCCGAACTGATCCTTCTCAGCAAGAGCCTTCAGGTTCTTCCCGAGAAATTCCACGGCATGACCAATACCGACATGCGCTACCGTCAGCGTTATACCGACCTGATCATGAACCCCGAGGTAAAGGACACATTTGTCAAGAGATCGAAGATGATTTCCTGCATCCGCAGTTTCCTTTCCGGCCGCGGCTTTATGGAGGTTGAGACGCCCATGCTGGTAGCCAATGCAGGAGGTGCTGCCGCAAGACCGTTCGAGACGCATTATAATTCCCTTGATGAGGACGTAAAGCTCCGCATCAGCCTTGAGCTTTACCTGAAGAGACTGATTGTCGGCGGTTTGGAGCGCGTTTACGAGATCGGCCGCGTATTCCGTAACGAGGGCTGCGATACGAGACATAACCCCGAGTTTACGCTGATGGAGCTCTATCAGGCATACACCGATTACTACGGAATGATGGAGCTGACCGAGTCGATGTTCCGCTATCTTGCAAAGGAAGTATGCGGCTCCGAGAAGATCAGCTATAACGGCACCGAGATTGACCTCGGAAAGCCTTTTGCACGCCTTACGATGACCGAGGCCGTGAAGCAGTATTCCGGCATCGATTTCGATCAGGTTAAGGATGACGACGAGGCTAAGGCACTCGCGAAGGAGCACCATGTGGAGTTTGAAGCCCGTCATACGAAGGGCGACATCCTGAATCTGTTCTTCGAGACATTCGTTGAGGAGCATCTGGTTCAGCCCACATTTATCATGGACCATCCCGTAGAGATCAGCCCGCTCACGAAGCGTAAACCCGACAAGCCGGGCTATGTAGAGCGTTTTGAGCTCTATATCAACACTTGGGAGATGTGCAACGCATATTCCGAGCTTAACGACCCGATCGACCAGCGTGAGCGCTTTAAAGCGCAGGAGAAGGCACTTGCCGCAGGCGACGAAGAGGCAAATACGACCGATGAGGACTTCATGAACGCCCTCGAGATCGGCATGCC
>CADBTG010000061.1 GCA_902797475.1 uncultured Lachnospiraceae bacterium
CGGAGCCGGATTCTTCTTAAGTCCGGCGCGGACAATGACCGCGGCAACCTTCTCAGCCGGAATGCCGTTTCGCTCGTCACGTTCCATCGAAGCAACGGCGGCCTCACAACGCGGATACAAAGCGGCTTTCGTCGTAGCACCGGAGGCTTCCACGTAACCTAGAGCCACACCGGGTGCAGCATCCGACTCCGTCCCCGCCCCTCCCGGATGGTTCTTCACCCGCGCGTCGGTAAAACCGGTGCTTGCGTCCCCGGGCATGACGACGCTTATACGGATGCCGTATTCCCGCACCTCGTTACGAAGGGCGAGAGCCACGGAATTGACGGCGGATTTGCTTGCGGAATAAAAGGCCTGGTACGGAATGGCTATCGGCGCGGCAACGGAGCTGACAAATACAATGCTTCCGCCCTTTTGCGCCCGCATATACGGCAGTACGGCCTGCGCCGCGTATACCTGCCCGAAGAAGTTGACATTCATGATGCGCTGCATGTCTGCTGTCTCGGAAAGCTCAACCGGACCGGAAATTCCCATGCCGGCGTTGGCAACTAACAGGTCAATCCGTCCCTCGCGGCGGGCAATTTCGTCTATGACGGAACGTAAAGCGCCGGCATCCGCAACGTCCGCCTTCATCGGCGTGACGCCTTCGGGAGCCAGGCCGCGACGGCTCAGGCCGTAGACGGTGTACCCTTTGTCACGAAGCTGTTGACATACTTCATAACCGATGCCGGAACTGGAGCCGGTGACGATTGCAACCATAGAAAAAGCCCTCCCGCGGTACTTTGATAGAATCAGTGTACCATACGGGAAGGCTTCTGCCAAGTCCGTCAGGACGTTCAGTCTTTTCTTACGCCGCGGAAGAACACGCCGATTGTGCCGGGGCCGGTGTGGCTTCCGATAATCGTTCCGACTTCGTGAAGTTTGATCTTTCCGACCAGGTTCGGGAAGCGGCTTTCAATCAGGGCAATCATCATGTCCGCGTCTTCCTTGCAGTCGGAATGGCAGACATGACAGGGACCGCTGTAATCCGCCCCGTTTTCGGTCACGGAAAGCATCCGGTCAAGCAAGGCGAGCGCAACTTTCTTCTTCGTGCGCACCTTCTCCATCGGAATCAGCTTGCCTTCGGCATCAATCATCAAAAGAGGGCAGATGCCGAGCGTTTCGCCGATCAGACCGGCCGCTTTCGAAACCCGGCCGCCGCGAATCAGGTATTTTAACGTGGTTGTGAAGAACCAGGCCTGGATGTTCATCCGCTCGGACTCGAGAAGCGTCGCATTTTCCTCGATGCTCATGCCGGCGTTTTTATGCTCCACGGCCCATTCCACAAGGATGCCGTGTCCGGCCGAGGCGTTTACGGAATCCACAATCTTTAAAACACGGTCCGGGAACTCGTCCGCAAGCATGGCAGCAGCATTCTGCGCGGAATTGACGGAGCCCGACAGCCCGCCGGAAAGAGTTATATGGAGCACATCATAACCCTCTTCGAAGATGCTCTTGAAGAAGGAATAGTATTCCATGATGTTGATCTGTGAGGTGTGGGAGACAGCGCCGTTGCGGATTGCCTCATAAAGCTCGGAATACGGGAGGGTGCGGCCCAGATCATCGACATGGGGGACCCCGTCAAGCTCAAAGTGGAAAGGTATATAACGAACCCCGTTTTCTACGAGGTAGGATTCTTCTAAATCAACAGAAGTGCAGCAGGTGATTACGTACATCGTTGCGGCTCCTTTTCGAGGAAATATTTACTGGAACAAAAAAACTGCTGCCGCGCTTGACAAAAGAGCCGGCAGAAAGTATACTGATGCCAATCAGGAAATATGTTACCACTAAAGAGCGGTGTTTGCAAGCAAGTTTTTTCCTTTTTCGGGAATGACCCGTTTTCGGAGGAGGCAGTTATGGCCCGGCATGACGAGGGTGAGGAACGACGTAAACGATTTGCGCAGGTATGGTCTCTGTCCCGGCAGGATGCGGGCAGAACGCAGGAGGAGATGGCGAAAGGTCTTGGGATTTCCAAGAAAACCGTTCAGAACTGGGAGAACGGCGTCACTTTTCCGGATTTATATACCGGCTGCGAGTGGTTCCGCGTTCTCGGAATGAATCCGCTTCCGTATTATCTTGCTTACCTGTTTCCCGATTTTTTCGACGGAATCGACCCGGAGGACGAGGACGAAACCATCGGGGAAGCCTTGAATTTTCTTGTGCAGAACCTTTCCGCCAGGGAGAAGAGAGAGCTTCTTTATCTGATGGCAGGCCGTCACGGAAGTCCGTGGTATTCGCTTTTACAGCTTTTCACGGCACATTGCCACCTGAGCATGAAGTCGCGCGTAGCCGTCGCGAACCAGGTTCTGCAGAGTTATGAAATGGAGCAGGAGCTTAATGAGCTTGTCTGCCCCCGCAACGTCGCCCCGGACATCACGCTTTTAAAGGATTCCGTGGAGCAGGCCAAAAAATCCGTTCTCAAACGGACTAAAGGATACACAACCATCGTTACAAGACAGAAATTCGGAGCAAATGATGAAAAAAACACCTGAAACCGCATTTTATTATTGGTTTTTCTTTTACTTTACCGGACATTTGTGGTAAGGTTAGTTTGCGGTGCAAATCATTTGTGGTGAAGATCATGAATCCTATGCGGCACAGATTAACCTGGGCCGCTTTTTTTGGATATTAAGGAAAATGCGAAGTCGTATGACATTTGCCATAGAGTAAGGAGGATGAAAGATGATAGTCGTTTTAAAGCCCAATACCGACGCCGAGAGAGAGGCACAGCTGATTGAGTGGTTCAAGAGTTTCGGACTCGGCGTGCATGTTTCGGAGGGACAGTTCCAGACCGTGCTCGGTCTGATCGGCGATACCAGCAGTGTGGATACGGACCTGGTGGCTAGCCTTGACATTGTGGATACCGTAAAGCGTGTTACGGAAACCTTTAAGTGTGCAAACCGGAAATTCCATCCGGAGGACACAATCATTGAGGTCGGCGACCTGAAAATCGGCGGCGGAAACTTCACGGTCATTGCAGGCCCCTGCTCCGTTGAGAGCGAGGAGCAGATCGTCGGAATCGCGAAGGCCGTTAAGGCAGCCGGCGCAAACATGCTTCGCGGCGGTGCTTTCAAGCCGCGTACCTCGCCGTATGATTTCCAGGGACTGAAGGCCGAAGGCATCGAGCTTTTGAAGATTGCAAGACAGGAAACAGGACTTCCGATTGTCACGGAGATTATGAATGCTTCCGATCTGCCGCTTTTCGAGGACGTTGACGTATTGCAGGTCGGCGCCAGAAACACGCAGAACTTCGATCTTTTAAAGGAACTCGGCCATTTGAAAAAGCCGATTCTTCTGAAGAGAGGCATTGCCGGCACGCTTAAGGAGCTTTTGATGAGCGCGGAGTACATCATGGCGAGCGGAAATGAGAACGTCATCCTTTGCGAGCGCGGCATCCGTTCCTACAGCGATTATCTGCGCAATACGCTTGATCTTTCGGCTGTTCCGATGCTGCACGAGCTGACGCATCTGCCGGTTGTTGTCGACCCGAGCCATGCAACGGGACTTGCCCGCATGGTTCCTCCGATGGCGCTTGCAGCCACGGCAGCAGGCTGTGACGGGCTTCTGATTGAGGTTCACAACGATCCGCCGCACGCGCTTTGCGACGGTGCGCAGTCTATCCGCCCTGAGGAGTTTGCAAAGCTTTACGGGAAGCTTCAGGCGGTTCGGGAGGCAGTCAGATGAGAGTCGGAATTGTAGGACTCGGGCTGATCGGCGGGTCCTTTGCCAAGGCATACAGAAAGGCCGGACACACGGTTGCGGCCTTTGACACAAACGAAGCCATTCTTCAGTTTGCGAAGATTTCGGGCGATGTTTCGGAGGATTTGAACGACGAAACCATCCCGCAGTGCGACCTGATCCTGATCTGCACCTACCCGCAGGCGGCAGTCCGCTACATGGAGGAGAAGGGACCGGTTTTCGGCACCCGTCCGGTTGTCATCGACTGCTGCGGAACGAAGGGCAACGTGGTGGATTCCGGGTTTGCCGCTGCGGAAAAGTACGGATTTACCTATATCGGCGGCCATCCGATGGCCGGAACGCAGTTCTCCGGTTTCAAATACGCGAAGCCGGACATGTTTGAAGGCGCACCGATGGTGCTCGTGCCGAAGAAAAATGACGACATAACCTTCTTAGACCGCGTCAAAACGTTACTTCAGCCGGCCGGTTTCGGAAGCATTACCGTGACGACGGCGGAGACCCACGATAAAGTCATCGCATTTTCCTCACAGCTCGCGCATGTCGTTTCGAATGCGTATGTGAAGAGCCCGACGGCGCAGATTCATACCGGCATGTCGGCCGGAAGCTACCGCGATCTGACGCGCGTGGCGTGGCTGAATCCCGAAATGTGGACGCAGCTTTTCTTTGATAATAAGGACAATCTGATGCGCGAAATCGATACGCTGATGCAGAATATGCAGGCGTACCGCGACGCTTTGGCTGCGGACGACCGTGAGACGATGAAGCGCCTTTTGGATGAGGGACGCAGGAGAAAAGAGGAGGTAGACGGATGACGTCCGTAACCGTAAAAACAGGAAAACCGTATGAAGTGAGGATCGGCGCGGGGCTTTTACAGGAGGCACCGGCGGTTCTTCGCGCGCTTCTTCCTGCAAAACGGCTGATGGTCGTCAGCGACGACAACGTCTTTCCGTTATACGGCGAAGCCCTTGTGAAAGCGCTTACTGAGGCCGGATTCATGACATCGTCCTACGTCATGGAAAGCGGCGAGCAGAGCAAAAATCTGACGGTATACGGGGATTTGCTCGGGAAGCTTTGCGAGGCGGGGCTTACGAGAGACGATTCCGTGATTGCGCTCGGCGGCGGTGTGGTCGGAGACCTTGCAGGATTCGCCGCGGCAACATATCAGCGCGGGATTTCCTATGTGCAGATGCCGACGTCGCTTCTTGCGGCGGTGGATTCCTCCGTCGGCGGGAAGACGGCGGTTGACCTTCCGGGCGGAAAGAACCAGGTCGGGGCATTCTGCCAGCCGGCGCTTGTTCTGTGCGACATCGATACGTTAAAGACGCTTCCCGAGTTGGAATACCGAAACGGGTGCGCAGAGATTATTAAATACGGAATGCTTCTCGGCGAGCCTTTGTTTACAAGACTTTCCGAAAAGCCCGTAAAGGAAATGTATGAAGAAATCATCGGCAGCTGCGTCGCCGTAAAGCGCGACTATGTGGAGGCCGACGAGTTTGACCGCGGGCTTCGGATGCTTTTAAATCTCGGGCATACCGCAGGCCACGGCGTGGAGCTTTTGAGCGGCTTTACGGTTCCGCACGGACAGGGTGTTGCCATCGGAATGGCTATCATCGCACGTGCGGCGCACGCGATGGGATATTGTGACGAAACGGTGCCCAAGCGGCTTATCAAACTCCTTAATATGTACGGTCTTCCGACCGAAACGGAGTTCACGGCGGACGAGCTGACTGCCGCCGTGGCAAATGACAAGAAGAACACGGCAACCTCGATGCGAATTGTGTATCCCGAGGCTGTCGGCAGCTGTAAAGTGCTTTCGGTTTCGAAAGAAACCTTTCACGAGTGGCTCAAAGCAGGAGGCCTTTTATGACGGAAACGGTTCAAAACGGAACCCGGTCCGGGCACGTGAAGGCGCCTGCCTCGAAATCCGCCGCACACAGGCTTCTGATTACGGCGGCGCTTTCGCAGGAGGAGAGCACGGTATACTGCGACACGATGTCCGACGACATCGCGGCGACGATGGACTGTCTCGGTGCTCTCGGAGCGACTTTCGAGCAGGGCGACGGGTTCATCCGGGTTTCGCCCGTTAAAAATCGGCCGGAAGGCATGCGGGAGCTTCGCTGCAAGGAAAGCGGCTCCACGCTTCGGTTTTTGATGCCGGTTGCGGCTGCGCTCGGGGCGAGTGTCACATTTGTCATGGAAGGGAAGCTTCCCGAGAGGCCTCACAAAGCCCTGACCGACGAGCTTTCGCGCCATAATGTAAGCGTTTCGCAGGAGGGCGGTCTGTTAAAGCTCTCCGGGCAGCTTACGCCCGGCGATTATACGCTTCCGGGCGATATTTCATCGCAGTTCATCTCGGGGCTTTTATTCGCCCTACCGATGCTTCCGGGGGACAGCACCCTGACGATCACCGGAAAGCGCGAATCCGTTTCGTATATCACGATGACCGAGCAGGCGGTTTCCGAGGCCGGAATTGTCTTTGAAAAGACCGATTGGGGCTACCGGATTCCGGGCAGGCAGTGCTACCGCGCACCGAAGGAAACGGTTGTCGAGGGAGACTGGTCCGGCGCGGCATTTATGCTTGTTGCGGGCGCTTTCTCGAAACAGGGCATCACGGTTACGGGGCTTCGGCAGGATTCCTGTCAGGGAGACCGGCGGATTCTTTCGATTCTTAGGGATTTCGGCGCCGAAGTGGTAATCGATGAGACTGAGGTCCTCGTTCGAAGGGGAAATCTTAAGGGACAGCGGATAGACGCTTCGGAAATACCCGATTTGGTGCCGGTTCTGGCGATTTTGGCAGCAGGCGCGGACGGCGAGACCGTGATTGCACATGCCGAGCGGCTTCGGATGAAGGAGTCCGACCGGCTGAAAACAACGACAGCAATGCTTTCCGCGCTCTCGGGCGATATTACCGAGACGGCGGACGGCCTTTTGATACGGGGCGGCAGGCGGCTTAAAGGCGGCAATGCGGATTCGGCAAAGGATCACCGGATTGCGATGTCGGCCGCAGTGGCAGCAGGGCTTTCGGACGGCCCGGTGCGGATTTCGGATGCGCAGTGTGCTGCCAAATCCTACCCGTCCTTCTTTACGGATTACAACAGTTTAAGCCTTGAAGGCAATACAGAGAAAGGGGAGCGGTAACATGTCGGAATCCTACGGGGAAAACATTCAGGTAACGATATTCGGGCAGTCTCACGCGCCGGCCATCGGCGTGACGATAGACGGTCTTCCGGCAGGCGAGGAAATCGATCTTGACGAGCTCAGGGCGTTCCTTTCGCGCCGTGCACCCGGCAATAACGCCTGGTCGACGCCCCGAAAAGAGGCGGACGAGCCTGAAATCCAGTGCGGAATGGCGAACGGAAAGACCTGCGGCGCGCCGCTTACGGCAATCATCCGTAACCAAAACACACGGCCCGGCGATTACGCCAATCTGAGAACCGTCCCGAGACCCGGGCATGCTGATTACACGGCCTATGTCAAATACGACGGCAGCGCGGACATGAGCGGCGGCGGGCATTTTTCAGGAAGACTTACCGCACCGCTTTGCATCGCGGGCGGCATCTGCAAACAGATTCTGAAACGCGAAGGAATAGAGATTAAAGCCCGGATTCAGGCCATCGGCGGCATTGAGGATCCGGGGGACATCCTGACGGAGGAAATCGGGACCGATTTTCCGGTCATTCACGTGGAAGCCGGAGCGAAGATGCAGGAATGCATCGCAAAAGCGCTTTCCGAGGGGGATTCTGTCGGCGGCATCATCGAATGCGTTGTGACGGGGCTTCCGGTCGGGCTCGGCGGACCGCTTTTTGACGGCATGGAGGGAAGGATTTCCCAAGCAGTGTTCGGCATTCCGGCCGTGAAGGGCATCGAGTTCGGCGTGGGATTTGCCTCAGCTAAGCTTCGGGGAAGCGAGAATAACGATGCATTTTGCATAAAGGACGGATATGTGCAGACCGAGACGAACCGCTGCGGCGGCATCCTCGGCGGAATCACGAACGGCATGCCGGTGATCTTCCGGGCGGCATTCAAGCCGACGCCGTCTATCTCAAGACCGCAGAAAAGCGTAGATCTCACGACCGGTGAGGAAACCACGCTTGAAATAAAGGGAAGGCACGATCCGTGCATCGTCCCGAGAGCCGTACCGGTTGTGGAAGCGGCTGCTGCCATAGCCGTATATGATGCCCTGTTAGGGAGAAGAAAGGAAGAAAACCGATGAATATGCAGGATTACCGTGAACAGATTGACCGGATAGACGCGCAGCTTCTGGACCTGTTCGCGCAGAGAATGGATGTTGCCCGCCTGATTGGGGAATACAAGGAGGCCAACGGCCTTGCGGTTCGCGATCCCGAGCGGGAACGGCAGAAGATTTTGAGCGTTCTCGACAACACGCCGGAGGAGCTTCGCGAATACACCCCGCTTCTGTTTTCGGTTCTTTTTGAGCTGAGCAGAAGCTATCAGTACCGCAATTCGGAAAAGAAAAGCGAGCTGACCGAGCAGATTCGAAACGCGATTGAGAACACCGACAAAATGCTCTCGGACAATCCGAGCGTTGCCTGCCAGGGCGTTACGGGCGCCAATTCACAGGCTGCCTGCGAGAAGTTCTTCCGCTATCCCAAGATCTTCTTCTGCTCGGGTTTTGAGTCGGTGTTTCAGGCCGTTGAAAAAGGCCTTTGCCGCTACGGCGTGATTCCGCTTGAGAACAGCAACGCCGGCTCCGTGAACATGGTTTACGACCTGATGATGAAGCATCATTTTTATATTGTGCGAAGCGTCCGGCTGAAGATTAACCATAACCTTCTTGCCCTTCCCGGCGCAACGCTTTCGGGTATCCGCGAGGTTTATTCGCACGAGCAGGCCATTCAGCAGAGCTCGGCATTTCTCGCAGGCCTTAAGGACGTGCGGGTTATCCCGTGCGAGAACACCGCAACTGCGGCCAAGATGGTCGCGGAGAGCGGCAGAACGGACATCGCGGCGCTTGCAACGGAGCGGAGCCGCAAGCAGTACGGCTTAATCAGCCTGGCGGATTCCGTGCAGAATACCGATAACAACTACACCCGTTTCATCTGCATTTCGAAGAGTCTCGAAATCTATCCCGGCGCCAACCGGACAAGCCTTATGATGACGCTGCCTCACGAGCAGGGTTCTTTGTACCGCATGCTTTCCCGGTTCTATGCGCTCGGCATTAACCTGAACAAGCTCGAAAGCCGCCCGATTCCCGAGCGCGAATTTGAGTTCATGTTCTATTTCGACCTGGATACGCCGGTTTACTCGCCGAACCTGATCAAGCTCATCGGCGAGCTGCAGGAAACCTGCGAGTTCTTCCAGTATCTGGGCAGCTACAGCGAGGAAGTCTGACATGCTCTGCGGACTGTTAGGGGAAAAACTGGGGCACAGCCATTCGCCGCGCATCCATAAGATGCTCG
Organism: uncultured Lachnospiraceae bacterium; assembly: GCA_902797475.1. Classification (GTDB taxonomy): domain Bacteria; phylum Bacillota; class Clostridia; order Lachnospirales; family Lachnospiraceae; genus ISDg. The sequence continues at coordinate 9,156 of CADBTG010000061.1, forward strand.
GTTCGTACGACTATTGCCTTTTTGAGAAAAAGCCGGAGGAAGTGGAAAGCTTCCTGCGAAACGGGGATTTCAGCGGATTAAACGTGACAATCCCCTATAAAAAGACGGTTTTCGCCTATATGGACGAGGTCAGCGAGACCGCATCGAAGGTCGGAAGCATCAATACCGTCGTGAAGGACGCCTCGGGGCGGCTCTTCGGCGACAATACCGATGTCTACGGCTTTCAAAAGATGCTTGCGCGCTCCGGCGTGCCCGTAAAGGGCCGGAAGGTGCTCGTTCTCGGAAGCGGCGGCGCCTCCGTAGCGGTCTGCCACGTCCTTAAGGAGCAGGGCGCCCTGGTAACCGTCATCAGCCGCTCCGGCGAGGACAATTACACGAACCTTGAGAAGCATCGTGACGCGGCGCTTGTGGTAAATACGACCCCGGTCGGCATGTACCCGAATACCGGCGTCAGCCCCCTTGACTTAGATATCTTCCCGCAGCTTGAGGGCGTCCTCGATATCATCTATAATCCGCTCAGAACGGAACTCCTTCTTTCTGCGAAAAAGCGCGGAATTGCATACGAAAACGGTCTTTACATGCTTGTTGCGCAGGCCAAGCGAAGCGCCGAGCGGTTCACCAAACAGACGATTGCCGACAGCGAAATCGACCGGATTTACGATGCGCTTACAAAAGACCTAGCCGATATCATTCTGATCGGCATGCCCGGCTGTGGCAAATCAACCGTGGCGAAGAGGCGCGGCGAGCTGACCGGCAAGCCGGTTTACGATTCGGACGCTTATTATAAAACCCGTTTCGGAAAGACTCCCGAGGAAGAAATCCTCACGAACGGCGAAGCTGTCTTTCGGACAAATGAGACCGCTGTTCTTAAGGAACTGGCGGGGCTTTCGGGCATCATCCTCGCAACCGGCGGCGGTGTCGTCACGCGCGAGGAGAATTATAACATCCTTCATCAGAACGGGACGGTGATCCGGCTTTACCGCGACCCGAAATACCTTGCGAAGGACCATCGGCCTCTTTCAAAGGGGCGTCCGATTGAAGAACTGGCTGCGGAACGGGAACCGATGTATCGTCATTTTTCAGATTTGACCGTGAACGTTACGGAAGGCGGAGGCGGCGCGGAGGTTGCCGCGGCAATTCTTAAAGCATTGGGAGGAAAAGCATGAAAATCCTTGTCATTAACGGTCCTAACATTAACATGCTCGGGATGCGGGAGCCTTCTGTATACGGAAACGACAGCTATGTGGACCTTTTGGATTATATTCAAAATGTTGCAGCGGAGGAAGGCGTCAGTGTCGAGTGCGTGCAGAGCAACCACGAGGGCGACCTGGTCGACTGGATTCAGCAAACGCCCGGAGTATATGACGGAATCGTTATCAACCCGGCCGCGTATACGCATACAAGCGTGGCGATTCTGGATGC
>CADBTG010000062.1 GCA_902797475.1 uncultured Lachnospiraceae bacterium
TTAAGCGGGTAATGCATCGCATAATAGCGGCTTCGCCGGGGCGATGCATGTTTACACTCCGTTTGCTTTGCAAACGAAGTATAATAACGAGGCGTGGCTCAGTTTGGTAGAGCACCACGTTAGGGACGTGGGGGTCGCGTGTTCAAGTCACGTCGCCTCGATAGAATCCTGTCGGATTATTCCGACAGGATTTTTTTCGTCATTTTCGCCAAAAGAAGCAACGGATTTTCTACGTCCGAAACCGCCTTTTCCGGTTGCTTTCCGCTATGGAAAATGATACGATGAACCTGTCGGAAGACATCTCTTAATTCTGGGCCGAAAGGCCTCCGCGTCCGCACCGCCCGGACGATCTTCGGTCAGCCTGCGCAAAGGCAGACCGTCACTTTTATCCAATTTTTCATCTTTTTATCGGAGGTATCATTATGGGATTACTATGCCCTAATACAGGGGAGAACTATGCCTGTCTTGACTTTATGCGCTTTTGTGAGGAAGTGGGGCGGCTTGTGGCGGAACAGCTCGGCAGCAATTACGAAACCGGGATAAGAAACGTTAAGAAAAACAATCAAAAGGAGTTTTGCGGGCTGACGATTAAGGAAGGAGACAGCGAAATCGTTCCGGCTATCTACATGGAGAGTTTTTACGATTCCTACGAGAAGGGAATGAGCATGCCGGAGATTGCAGAATCGGTCGTTCGCATCTATGAGGAACACAAAAATCCGTGGCCGGAAGGTGTTGACCTTTCCTACAATGCGGTGCGAAAGAAGATTGTCTTCCGCGTGGTCAACGCGGAGAAGAACCGGGAGATGTTAAAGGACATTCCGCACCTTATGCTTTCCGACCTTGCGGTATATTTTTGTTGCATCGTTTCGGGAGATAACGGAAGGGTGTCCTCATTTGCCGTAAACCATGACATTGCGGCGATGTGGGATGTGAGCAGGAAAGACCTGGTGAGGCTTGCGGCAAGGAACACGCCGGAGCTTTTGACGCCGCAGGTCGATCCGATTGAAAAGGTATTGGTCGGCCTGATTCTGAACGGAATGGAGCAGGAGGAACTTTCGGATGAGGAACGCGAGGCAAAAACGCAGGCCGCGATGAAGCTGCAGCAGGGAAATCTGCCGATGTATGTCCTGAGTAACAGCCTGGGGCAGTACGGCGCCGGAACGCTTCTGAACATCCCGTTCATGGACAGCTTTTTAAACCGCATGGAAGAGGATTTCTACATCCTTCCGAGCAGCGTCCACGAACTGATTCTCGTGCCGGTTTCCGCGGCCGTTTCGGAGGACCGTCTTTCACAGATGGTGCATGAGGTTAACGAGAAGGAAGTGCCGGAAGAGGATTTTCTGTCGGATTCGGTCTATCGTTACGGGGAGCTTCGCGAGCAGATTTGCGCACTTCTTTGCACGGAGGAGATCTAAAAGAGACAAAAAAGAATCCATAGGGGACTTCCTCTATGGATTCTCTGTCATGCACCTGAAGGGATTCGAACCCCCGACCATCAGCTTCGGAAGCTGCTACTCTATCCAGCTGAGCTACAGGTGCAGAAGCGAATCTTATTATACAATGAGCCCTTGGGAAATGCAAGAGCAAAATGTCATTTCCCAAGGACCCGTTTGCCCTTCCGAATGCAATAATGCTTGCCGTTCGCACGGGAAAATGGTATACTGTCTTTGATTGTTCTTTCGGAAAGGAAGAAGCAGGATGGACAGAGTTTGCAAAAGAAGAATGAGACGACTGATTGCCGTCACGGTTTTGGCCGTGATGTGCATTTGCATGCTTTCTTCCTGCGGCAAAAAGAAAAAGACGACGCCGACCCCGACGCCCGAACAGACGACTCCGACACCAAGCAGGCAGGAGGCATCCCAGACGGCTGACGCACAGCGCATCTATCAGTTTGCGGCGCCGCAGTCCGGAGACACAATTGCAACCATAACGGTCAAGAAATACGGAACGATTAAGGTGAAGCTGTTCCCGAACGAAGCCCCGAAGGCTGTCGAGAACTTCATAGAGCTTGCGAATCAGGGTTGCTATAACGGCGTGAAGTTCGCGAGAATCGTCGCGGATTATATCGTGCAGTCCTCGACGGCACAGGGATACACCGGAAGCATATACGGAGGCGGCTTTGCCGTCGAAACCTCGGAGAATCTGATGCCGGTTCGCGGAGCTCTTTGCATGGCCGACGCCGGCGAGGACGGAACGAATACGAGCTCGTTCTTCTTCGTGGCAACGAAGGCCTCCACGCTTCGAAGCCTTGAGGAACCGCTTGATGCGAGATATCAGATCACATTTTCCGATTATCTCTCCGAGGCTTATCACACGAACCTGACGGATAAGCAGCTCGAGTTCTTCTATACGTACGGCGGAGCGCCCTGGCTTTACGGCCATCAGACCGTGTTCGGGCAGATCATTGACGGATTTGACGTGCTCGACACGCTTTGCGAGGCAAAGGTGACGTCAAAATGCGTGCCGAACCCCGGAATCTTCATTGAAAGCGTAACAATTACGAAGGTGGAATAGGCGTTTCGCAGATTCTTTTGCGCCTGTTCACATTTTGACCATAGAAATTTGATACTTTTTTATACATAGAATGAGGCCCGGGCCTTACGGCTGCCGGGAAGGAGGACAGACTATGGATGAAGTTCGGATCCTGGTGGTGGATGACGAAGCCAGAATGCGGAAGCTGGTATGCGATTTCCTGCAGAAGCGCGGATATATGACCTTTGAGGCCGAGGACGGCGAGAAGGCCATTGAAATTTTTTTCGATAAGAAGAACATCAATCTGGTAATCCTGGATGTGATGATGCCCCGGATGGACGGCTGGGCCGTTTGCAAGGAGATCAGACAGTACTCGAAGGTGCCGATCATCATGCTGACAGCCAAGAGCGAGGAAAGAGATGAGCTTCTCGGCTTTAAGCTCGGCGTTGACGAGTATATCTCGAAGCCTTTCAGCCCGAAGATCCTGATGGCCAGGGTCGATGCGATATTGCGCCGTACTACAAGCGTAGAATCAAGCCTCGAGGCAGGCGGAATCGTAATCGATAAGACGGCGCATCAGGTTACCATTGACGGCAATCCGATTGAATTGAGCGTAAAGGAGTTCGAACTCCTCAGTTATTTTGTGACGAACCGCGGCGTTGCGCTTTCACGTGAGAAGATTCTGAACAATGTTTGGAACTATGATTACTTCGGCGACGCCCGTACGATTGATACCCATGTCAAGAAGCTCCGCAGCAAGCTCGGTGAAAAAGGAGACTACATCAAGACAATCTGGGGAATGGGTTACAAATTCGAGTATTGATCAGATGGGGATTATCCCTGAAGGCCCTGCTAAACACAGGGCCTTTTTCAAAAGAAAGGACCGAAAGACAAGATGGGCGGAAGGCGAATAAAATCGTTAAGAGTGAAGCTTGTAATGGCATTTGTCCTCGTGACGGCTGCCATTCTGATCTGCACCTGGATTCTGACCACGCTGCTGCTTCCGCGCGTTTATTTGCGGTCCAAGATTAACGACCTGACAAGCATGTTTGACGCCGTAAGCGTGCTTCTTGCACAGGACGGAGAGGTTACGGACGATACCGTTTCGAGCCTTCAGAGCCTGCAAAGCGGCAAGAACATTTCCGTGCTGATCATGGACGCTTCGGACAGGCGCGGCCTGTATCTTCGCGATCCGGTTTACAGCACCGGCAGCCGCAAGACCAGGGACCGCATGCTCGAACTTGAGCTGATTAAGGCCAAAAAGGACGGTTATAACTTTGCCGCAATCCATTGGGATGCGGAGCTTCTTACGAAGAACGACCGTTATGAAATCTACGAGATGGACTGGATCAGCAACACGTCTTCCCAAATGCCGTGGGGCAGCGAAAATGAGGACGAGAACGAGCCTGCCCAGAACGCCGGCGGCACCTATATCGACCTTTCGGGAATGGCGACGGAACGGTACTATGTATATATGAGCCTCGACTATGAAAGCATTTCGAAGGCAACCGACATTGCCACGAGCTTTCAGCTGAAGGCGGCAATCGGAATCCTTTTGGTGGCAGCAGGGGTGATTTTCCTGCTGTGCCGGATCATCACGCGCCCGATTGAAAAGATGAGTCAGGCAGCCGAGAAGATGTGCCTTCTCGATTTTGAGACGCGCTGTCCCGAGGACCGCGACGACGAAATCGGTGAGCTCGGACGGTCGTTAAATGTCCTGTCCGAGAAGCTTGAAAAGACAATCGGCGATTTGAAACAGGCCAACAACGAACTGGAAAGGGACATTCGAAAGAAAGAGGAAATCGAGAACATGAGATCCGATTTCATCTCGAATGTTTCCCATGAGCTGAAGACTCCGATCGCCCTGATCCAGGGTTATGCGGAAGGTCTTCAGGACAACGTCAATGACGATCCGGAGAACCGGAACTACTACTGCGACGTCATCATCGACGAAGCGGCTAAGATGAACAACATCGTCAGAAAGCTGCTTTCGTTAAACCAGCTTGAGTACGGTGAGCAGTCGCTCGAATACGACCGGTTTGACATCTACGATCTGCTTCGCGGCGTTTTGCGCGACACGGAAATCCTGCAGAAGCAGCAGGATGTGACCGTACATCTGTACGGCGAAGGACCGTGCTATGTATGGGCGGATGAATACCGCATCGAGGAAGTCGTTACGAACTACGTGAGCAACGCCTTCCATCATGTGTCGAAATCAAGGGAAATCGCGGTTTCCGTGAAAAAAACAGATGCAACCGTACGTGTTTCCGTGTATAATACAGGAGAGCCCATTCCGGAAGAGGATCTGGACAAAGTCTGGATTAAATTCTTTAAAGTGGACAAGGCCAGGACGAGAGAGTACGGCGGAAGCGGAATCGGTCTTTCCGTCGTGAAAGCCGTCATGGATGCACATAACAGAAAGTGCGGCGTCATCAATCACGAAGGCGGCGTGGAATTCTGGTTTGAACTGGATGCGGCGGACGAAGCGTCGGAGAAGCGGGAGGATAAGGCATGATTGCGGTAATCGATTATGATGCTGGTAACATAAGGAGCGTGGAGCATGCGCTTGCGGCTCTCGGTCTTCCTGCCGTTCTGACCAGAGATCCCGACGTGATCCGCAAGGCAGACAAGGTAATTCTTCCCGGTGTCGGAGCGTTCGGCGATGCGATGGAAAAGCTGAATACGTATGGCCTTACCGGCGTCATCAAGGAAGTCGTTGCGGCCGGAAAGCCGTTTCTCGGCATTTGCCTCGGCATGCAGCTTCTGTTTGATTCCGGAGAAGAAAGCCCCGGAGCAAAAGGGCTTTCGCTTCTTCCCGGACGGATTCTCCGAATCCCCGAGGGTGACGGACTGAAGATTCCGCATATCGGCTGGAATGACCTTGCATTTCCCAAAAAGAGCAGGCTGTTTGAAGGCATTCCGGAAGGCAGTTATGTCTATTTCGTCCATTCCTATTACCTGAAAGCCGATCGCATAGAGGATGTTGCTGCGACGACGCAGTACGGCGTCGAGATTCATGCGGCAGTCGAGCAGGGCAACGTGTTCGGATGTCAGTTCCATCCCGAAAAGAGCGGGGATGTGGGGCTTGCGATCCTTCGGAATTTCGGTAATTTATAAGGGGGCCTTATGTTTACGAAACGAATCATTCCCTGCCTGGATGTTCATGCGGGACGCGTGGTGAAGGGAATTAACTTTGTGAATCTTCGGGATGCCGGAGACCCGGTGCAGGTCGGAAAAGCATACGGAGAGGCCGGCGCCGACGAGCTTGTTTTTTTGGACATCACGGCGTCCTCGGATGCCCGCGAAATCCGTGCGGAGATGGTCCGTAAGGTTGCGGAAACCGTTTTCATTCCGTTCACGGTCGGCGGCGGAATCCGGACGGTTGACGACTTCCGGATGATCCTTCGCGAAGGAGCAGACAAGGTTGCGGTGAATTCCGCGGCCATCATGGATCCCGAGCTGATCAGCCGTGCCGCAGACAAATTCGGCAGCCAGTGTGTTGTTCTGGCAATTGACGCGAAGCGTTTCCCGGACGGCACCTATCATGTATATAAAAACGGCGGAAGAGTCGATATGGGACTTGACGCGATCGAGTGGGCGAAGAAGGGAGAAGCGCTCGGTGCAGGCGAGATTCTTCTGACGAGCATGGATTGCGACGGCGCCAAGAACGGTTATGAGCTGGAGCTTACGAGAAGGGTCGCGGAAGCAGTTAAGATTCCCGTGATCGCCTCGGGCGGAGCCGGAACGAAGGAGCATTTCTACGAGGCACTGACCGAAGGAAAAGCGGACGCAGCCCTCGCGGCTTCCCTGTTCCACTATAAAGAACTGACGATTGAAGAAGTCAAAGAATACCTTCGGGGGAGAGGCGTCAGCGTAAGGCTTTGACGCCGGTGAATGATATGAACGGCACGTCGGAATGGAAGACCATCATCGGAGCGGAGTTTGAGAAGGAATACTATCGCAAGCTCGGGAAGTTCGTTAATTACGAATACCAGAAGGGAACGGTATATCCCGAAAAGGACGATATCTTCACGGCGTTTCGGCTGACACCGCTTTCTGAGGTGAAGGTTGTCATATTGGGGCAGGACCCCTACCATGAGCCAGGACAGGCGCACGGCCTGGCATTTTCCGTAAAGCCCGGCGTGGAAATTCCGCCTTCTCTTGTCAATATCTACAAGGAACTGCATGACGACCTGGGCTGCTATATTCCGGACAACGGTTATCTCGGCAAATGGGCCGAGCAGGGCGTTCTTCTACTGAACACGGTACTGACCGTGCGGGCGCATCAGGCGCTTTCGCACAGAGGAGTCGGCTGGGAGACTTTTACGGATGCCGTCATCCGCGCCGTGAACACGATTGACCGTCCGATTGTATTTCTTTTATGGGGTTCTCCCGCGCAGAGAAAGGCGGAGATGCTCAACAACCCGAAACACCTTGTTTTAAAGGCACCTCATCCGAGTCCGCTTTCGGCATACCGCGGGTTCTTCGGATGCAGGCATTTCAGCACGGCAAACCGGTTTTTGTCGGAGCACGGAATCGATCCGATAGACTGGCAGATAGAAAATAAAAACGGAAGGGGGTTATCATGAGCGAAATTTATTCCGACATTTCCTATCAGGAACTGCATCCTACCATCTGGTACTGCAGCAGGGTCCGGGATTCCCGGTTCGCCCATTATCATTCCCACAAAAACATCGAGATTGCATTTGTCCTTGCCGGACGCGGACAGTATTTTGTTGACGGAAAGACATATGACGTGAAGCAGGGAGATCTGCTGATCTGTAACCCCGGCGTCATGCATCAGAGCATCGTGACCAATCCTGAGGATCCGACGCTTGAGTTCGTCTGCGGTTTTTCGGACATCCACCTTCACGACATGCCCGAGAACAGGATTGTGCTTCCCGATGATTGCCCGATTCTTTCTCTTTCCAGTGAGACGAAGCGCGAGCTGAGCCGGTGCTGCTATGAAATCATCGAAGAGAACAGTTCCTCCGAGCCGGGACGTTATTATATGATTCAGGCGCAGATGATGCGAATGCTCGTCATCATTTTCCGCGCGCTGAACGGCCATAAGCCGAGCGAGGCACCGGGCCTCAATTTCGAAAGCTATTCGAAGGGGTATGTGGTCAAGAACATTCTGAATTATCTGAACGAGAATTATTCGCAGCATATCTCGCTTGACCAGATTGCCAGAAACATGTACTTAAGCCCGGTATACATTTCCAAGATTTTCAAAGAAAAAACGGGGGATTCCCCGATTAACTATCTGATTCGTGTCCGCCTTTCGAAGGCGAGAGAGATGCTTACAGAGGGACGCGGCAGCATCCGAAGCATTTCCGCCATGGTCGGATACGACGATGTGTATCATTTCAGCAAGCTCTTTAAGAAGCATTACGGCGTGTCTCCGATGTATTACCGCAAGAAGGTGGCGGAGGAGGACGAAGAGGATTAAGAAAGGAGTGCTTATGGACGAGAAGACCGCTTTACTGAGTCAGTGGATGAAGGAGTCGGAGAATATCGTATTTTTCGGAGGCGCGGGCGTTTCGACGGCCAGCAACATTCCGGATTTCCGCAGCTCGAACGGACTTTATGTGCAGAAGCTGAACCGGCAGTGTTCCCCGGAGGAGATGGTCAGCCATACTTTTCTGGTGCGCCATACGGAAGAGTTTTTTGACTTTTACAAGAAGTACCTTGTCTATCCCGAGGCAAAGCCGAATCCGGCCCATTACGCGCTTGCAAAGCTTGAGAAGATGGGCAAGCTGAAGGCTATCGTCACGCAGAACATCGACGGGCTTCATCAGATGGCAGGCTCCGAAGAGGTATACGAGATTCACGGCACCGTCCATAAGAATTACTGCGTGAACTGCGGCAAACAGTTCGACGCGGATTATGTCATGAAATGCGAAGGCGTTCCGAAATGCGATGCATGCGGAGGCATGGTTCGTCCGGACGTCGTTTTGTATGAAGAAGGCCTGTCCGACTGGCTGATGAGCCAGAGCGTCCGGGCTATTCGAAACGCCGACATGCTGATTATCGGCGGAACGTCGCTGGTTGTTTATCCGGCGGCGGGACTGATTCAGTATTTCCGGGGCAAACGCCTCGTACTCATCAATAAAAGCGAAACGCAGGCAGATTCCATGGCGGATCTCGTCATTCACGACGACATCGCCAAAGTTCTTTCGGAAGCCGTAAACGGCCTCGAAGCTGCCGAGGAATAAACGTGGGAGGTTACTATGGAAGACCGTTCCGACAAGGATCAGAATTCCCGCAACGGGGATGATAAAAAGAGAAGCATCGGATTTCGGATCATCACGACCGTCATCGCTTTCTTTTTGTTCATCGGAGCCTATATGGCCATCCGGAATTACGCGGATGCCTTGAAGCATAAGGAAATCACGTATGATGAATTCCGGAAAATGGTGAACGATAACAATGTAAAGGAAGTCGAGATTCAGGCGGATTATGACCGGATCATCATTAAGCCCGAAAAGCCTTTAAAGGAAGAGGACGAGATGGTCGAGTACTACTACACCGGCATCGTGGACGACGAGGGGCTGGTGGAGTTTCTGTCCGAGCATAACATCACGTTCAAGCGTAAGATCATCAATAAGGGAACGACGATTTTCGATTTCCTGATTGCCTATATTCTTCCGTTCGGCCTGATTTATCTGGTGATGTGGGCACTGTTCCGCATGATCAGTAAAAACGGCGGTTTCGGCGGCGTCGGCGGCGTCGGCAAGAGCCGTGCGAAGATGTATGTCGAGAATGAGACCGGTGTCACCTTTAAGGATGTGGCCGGTCAGGAGGAAGCAAAGGACTCCGTAATGGAGCTTGTTGACTTCCTGCATGATCCCGCTAAGTATACGAGAATCGGCGCGAAGCTTCCGAAAGGTGCACTTCTTGTAGGCCCTCCCGGAACCGGTAAGACGCTTCTTGCAAAGGCAGTTGCCGGAGAAGCACATGTGCCTTTCTTCTCGCTTTCCGGTTCTGATTTCGTCGAGATGTTCGTCGGTGTCGGCGCATCCCGAGTCAGAGACCTCTTTAAGCAGGCACAGCAGGCCGCTCCGTGCATCATCTTCATCGATGAGATCGATGCCATCGGTAAGAGCCGTGACAGCCGTTACGGCGGCGGAAACGACGAACGTGAGCAGACGCTTAATCAGCTGCTTGCCGAAATGGACGGCTTCGATACTTCAAAGGGTATCGTTATTCTGGCGGCGACCAACCGTCCGGAAGTTCTTGATAAAGCACTGTTAAGACCCGGTCGTTTCGACCGCCGGATCATTGTCGATAAGCCCGATCTGAAGGGACGTCTCGCCGTGCTCAAGGTGCACGCGAAGAACGTTCTGATGCATGACTCCGTAAACCTCGAAGAGATTGCACTTGCAACAAGCGGCGCGGTCGGTTCCGACCTTGCCAACATCATCAACGAGGCAGCAATCCTTGCCGTTAAGGAAGGACGTACGGTTGTCAAGCAGTCCGACCTGATGGAGTCGGTGGAGGTCGTATTTGCCGGCAAAGAGAAGAAGGATCGCATCCTCGGACCAGAGGAAAAGAAGATCGTTGCATACCACGAGGTCGGCCACGCTTTGGTTGCCTGCCTTGAAAAGAACGCGGAACCCGTTCAGAAGATTACGATCGTGCCCCGTACCATGGGCGCGCTCGGTTACACGATGCAGGTTCCCGAGGAAGAAAAGTACCTGAATTCGAAGGAAGACATCCTGACGATGATCCGCACCTTCTGCGGCGGACGTGCAGCCGAGGAGATTACCTTCCATTCGATTACGACAGGCGCAAGCAACGACATTGAGCGCGCAACGCGTCTTGCCCGTCAGATGATTACGATGTACGGCATGTCCGACGAATTCGGCCTGGTTGCCCTCGAGACCGTCGAAAGCCAGTATCTGGACGGCCGGTCGGTGCTGAATTGCAGCGATGAGACTTCCGCCAAGGTGGATGAAGCCGTGCGCCGCGTGATGAAGGAATGCTACGAGCAGGCTAAGGCAATGCTTCTTGAGAACATCGAGATTCTGAACAAGGCGGCAGAGTTCCTGATTGAAAAGGAAACGATTACCGGAAAGCAGTTTATGGAAATTTTCCGTGCGGTAAAGGAACCCGCGGCTTCGGAAACCGAAGCCATTGAGGGGACGGAAACCGCCGAGAAGACGGATTCTGTTTCGGAAACGGAGGAAGCCGTTCGGTCGACATTTCTGTAACCGGCCGGATTCCGAAAGGATAATTTGTGAAAGAATTTGATCTGAAAAAGGAACTGAAGCAGTTACCGAACCGGCCGGGCGTCTATCTGATGCACGACCGTGAGGATCATATTATCTATGTCGGCAAGGCGAAGGTTCTAAAGAACCGCGTAAAGCAGTATTTTCAGACCGGAATCAGAAGATCCTCGAAGATAGAATTGATGATCGGGCAGATTGCCTGGTTTGAGTATATTGTCGTGGATTCCGAGCTGGAAGCCCTGATTCTCGAGAA
>CADBTG010000063.1 GCA_902797475.1 uncultured Lachnospiraceae bacterium
CGGCATGTATAAGGACACCGAAACCCACAAGGTCGGCTATTTCGCTTACTATAACAAGGACGCGTTCGATAAGGGACCGGCGCCTTTGATGATCGGCTTCCACGGCGGCGGAGATTCCTCGATGTACCTGACATTTGTCGCGGGCTGGTGGGAAGTATGCCATAAGTACGGTTTCCTGTTCGTTTCGATTGAAAACCATCAGAATGTTACCGCAACCGAGGTCGTACAGGTTTACGAGGAGCTGAAAAAGCGCTATAATATTGACACGAGCCGTGTATATGCAAGCGGTTTCTCGATGGGAAGCGGCAAGACCTGGGATATGTTCCAGGAGTATCCGCAGCTGTTCGCGGGACTTGCTCCGCACAGCGCCCTGTTCCCGGTTAAGAACAATCCGTTCGGCATGTCGATTGACGATCCGCGCATGAACAAGACGGTTTCCGTTCCGGTGTTCTATTCGGGCGGAGAGAAGTCGCATTTGCCTGAGCTTCCGTTCCAGGCCGAGACCGGACTTGACCGGATTCAGTATCTGGCTTCCGTTAACAAGCTCAATAAGAAGTTCAATGTTTCCTTCGCGGACAAGGATAAGTGGGCCGACCCGGTTTACGGCGAGGAAGCCGACCGCGTCGAGAAGATTCCGGACGAGAGCCGCGGAAGCATTCTGACGGTTCGCTATTACAACAGCGAAGACGGCGTATGCCGCACCGCGCTTGCCAGCATTGACAACCAGATTCACGAGTGCCGTGAACATACCTGCGAGAACGCTTGGAAGTTCCTGTCGCAGTTTACAAGATAATATTGATGTATTACAGGTTGGGAATACTGTTTTACATAAAGAGAAGCGAGGCCTCCGGGTCTCGCTTTTTCTATCCTTTTGTGTGAGGTTGAATAGAATATTTCATTTCACAAAAGAAAAATGTAAATAATACTTGACATATCGTGTAAAATGATATACAATCAGGACAACAACAGAGGAGAGCATCAAAACAGGATGCTCGGAGAGTGAACGGAGGAAACGGATATGGGAGTTAGTCCTTATGTGGTAATCGCAGCAGCTGCGGTCTTGGTTGTATTCGTTGTTTGGGCCTGCCTTCGAAAGGAGGACCGGAAGTTTGACGAACGTCAGCTTCAGAAACGCGCGAACGCGTTCCGGTGCGGCTTCTTCAGCATGATCGGCGGAAACCTTCTTATGATGATCCTTTTTTCCTGGAAGACGTGGACGGACCGTGTGGACAGCATGTTCACGATCATTGTCGTTTTCATGACGGCAGTCGTCGTATTTGCCGTATACAGCATCTTAAACGACGCGTTTTTCGGAAATAAAGAGAATCCGAAGGTATACCTCGGAATCTGCCTGGCCGTTCTGTTTTGCAATTCGATGATTGTCATCAGGCATTTTATGCAAAACGGCACGCTCCTTCAGGACGGCAAGGTGACGATGACGCCGTGCACGAATCTCGTGATGGTTGTCGTATTTCTCATCATCGCGTTGAGCATCATCGTAAAAATGATTCTCAACCAAAGGGAGGCTTCGGATGAAGAATCTTAAGCTGAAGGCGGCGCGCGCGGCGAAAGACCTTTCGCAGGAACAGCTGGCGGATCTTTGCAATGTATCCCGCCAGACCATCAGCGCCATTGAAAAAGGAGACTACAACCCGACCATCAACCTGTGCATTGCCATCTGCAAGGCCTTAGACAGGACTTTGGACGAGCTTTTCTGGGAGAATGACTGAGTTTGAAAAGTCCCGCATCACAGCAGAACCTGTGGTGCGGGACTTTTTTATGAAATCCGTGTGATTTTCCGAAAATGATGTTTACAAATCGTGGCAAATCCGATATAATTTTAATGTTAATGACCGGGCCTTCGGAAACCGCGGAGGCAAGGCTTAGATAAATCAAGGAGGACGTTTCACATGGCTAGAGAAAAACAGTCAATGGATGGAAACACCGCTGCGGCTCACGTTGCGTATGCGTTTACCGAAGTAGCGGGAATCTATCCGATTACACCTTCCAGCCCTATGGCCGACTATGTTGACCAGTGGTCAGCAGAAGGTCGTAAGAACATCTTCGGCAATACCGTTAAGGTTGTCGAGATGCAGTCGGAAGCCGGTGCAGCAGGTACCGTTCACGGTTCCCTCGCAGCTGGTGCTATCACGACCACATTTACCGCATCTCAGGGTCTTCTTCTGATGATCCCGAATATGTACAAGATTGCCGCAGAGCAGCTGCCCTGCGTTTTCGATGTATCCGCTCGATGCGTTGCTACCCAGTCCCTGAACATCTTCGGTGACCACAGTGACGTATATGCCTGCCGTCAGACCGGTTTTGCAATGCTTGCCGAGTCTAACCCGCAGGAAGTAATGGATCTTTCTCCGGTTGCTCACCTTGCAGCAATTGAAGGAAAGGTTCCGTTCCTGAACTTCTTCGACGGTTTCCGTACTTCCCATGAGATCCAGAAGATCGAGAAGTGGGACTACGAAGATCTCAAAGAGATGACCAACATGGATGCCGTTAAGGAATTCCGTGAGCATGCTCTTAACCCCGAGCATCC
>CADBTG010000064.1 GCA_902797475.1 uncultured Lachnospiraceae bacterium
AACATTTCGTTGATGAACGACATGTTTTTTTGATGAACGACATATTTTTTGAAAAAAGTGTGAAAAGAGTGTGAACTCGTCACAAATAAAGGAGCCTCCCCCGCCGGAGATGACCCCTGATTTCAGCATGTGAATTTTGAAATTCCTGACCTCAGTAAAGAACATTCTCCCGCCCGGGAAGCCTGTGTGTGAGGACGGGTGTTCCCGATTAATATCGCTTCCCGGCGAAAGAATCCGCCGCAGGTGCTGTTTCCGCCGCCCGTTACAACCATCGGGGCGGCGGGTTCCGTTTCAGATAAGAGATCACCCCGCAGTATACCTTCCCACATTCCCGGAACCGTTTTTTATTAACGTTTCATCTTCAAAAACCTGCTGCAAATAAAAGTATATAAGCACCGGCATGACAAATCCATCGGCGAAAGGCACAAGGATGAATTTCTTTTTTGTGCCTTATGGAAAATGCAAGGAAATCAGGCGTTTTGCGGCTCGTCACTTTTCACAAAAAGTTCATTGACTTTGCAGCATATTTACCTTATACTTTCAGTACTAAAAATGGTATAATATAATTGACCAAAAAGAAAGGAGTACAGGCATATGAAGATTGAAAAGATTAATGACAACCAAATCCGTTGCACTTTGAATCCTCAGGACCTCGCAGAGCGTCATCTGAAGCTCAGTGAATTTGCCTACGGCTCCGGCAAAGCAAAGGAATTGTTCCGCGATATGATGGAGAAAGCATCCGAAGAGCTGAATTTCGATGCAGAGAACATGCCTCTGATGATTGAAGCCATCCCCACTTCCGCGGAATCTTTGGTCCTGATTATTACCAAGGTTGATAACCCCGAAGAAATCGACACCAGATTCTCATCCTTCACTCCTTATCATAAGGAGGAAACCGAAGAAGAGGAAGAAGACCGTGACGATGTTGTGCTTCCGGGTCTCAACCACCTTGACAACAACGTTCTCGAAACGCTTCGCAAGCGTGTCGCGGAATTGACCGCGGAGGACGGAACCGTCGATAAGAAGAAAGCCGAAGCAACCGTGCTCGAGTCCAAATGCTTCCGGTTCAGAAGTCTTGACAACCTCGTGGCATTTGCCAAAGCCGTGCGTGACTTCTACTCCGGACCGGGTGTTTTGTACCGGACCGACAAGGACCGCTCTTATCTGCTCTGCTTCTTCCTGCTCGGCACAACGGCACGGGATTTCAACCGGATGTGCAACATTGCCTGCGAATACGGCGAGATGCTTCCGAAGGCCGACATCCTGTTCTGCCAGGAGCATTACGCATGCCTGATGACCGACGATGTCATCGCGCAGCTTTCCGATTTCTGATTTCAGCCGAGGGGGAGGAATCATGCAACAGAAGCGTCCTATATTACGCAATAAGCTGTATTTGTATCTGACCGAATTTTTTGCCGGAATGTCCGTTATGGCAGTAGAACTTGGCGCAAGTCGTTTGCTTGCGCCATATTTTAGTTCTTCGCAGATTGTCTGGACCATCATCATCGGCACGATCATGATTGCCATGGCGCTCGGCAACATATACGGCGGACATGCCGCCGACAAGAACCCGAATCCCGACCGGCTGTACACAAGGATTCTGATTGCGGCAATCTGGATTGCACTGATTCCGGTCGTCGGCAAGTATATCATCGTCGGGATTTCCGTTCTGCTGATTTTCTCCGTCAACAACAATTTCCTGATCATTGCCGGCTTTGCCGCCTGCATGGTCATCTTCGTTTTCCCGCTTTTCCTTCTCGGCACGGTTACCCCGTCTTTGGTAAAGGTCACGGTTGACAGCCTTGATGACAGCGGAAAGACTGTCGGCAATCTGAACGCTTTCAACACCGTCGGAAGCATCATCGGCACATTTGTCCCGACCTTCGTAACGATTCCCTCGGTCGGAACGGCTGTCACATTTTTGCTTTTCGCGGGCATTCTTTTAGCCCTTGCGCTCGTTTATTTCATCAGCTCGGGCATTGCCCTTAAGAAGATGAAGAAAGTGCCTGTGGCAGCAGTCTTGTTTCTTGTCTGCTGCATCTTCGGCCATAACGACAGTTTTGCCTTTTGGGATAAGAATCTGACATACGAGGGCGAGTCTGTTTATAACTACCTGCAGGTTTACGAAGACGAGCAGGAAGTTGCTTTGTCGACCAATGTGCTTTTCGGCGTCCAGTCGGTCTACCGAAAGGAACGTGTGCTGACCAATGCCTATTATGATTACGCAATGGCCGCACCGATGATGGCCGGAATGAAGGAAAGGGAATCCGTGGATGCGCTGATTCTCGGAATGGGAACCGGCACATTTGCCACGCAGTGCAACCGCTACTTTGACAACATCCGTTTCACGGGTGTGGAGATTGACGGCAAGATTACCGAGCTTGCGCACGAATACTTCGCTCTTTCAAAAGACATTCCGGTGTATACATACGACGGGCGCGCCTTTTTGAATGCGGACAAGAAGCACTACGACGTCATCATGGTCGATGCTTATCAGGATATCACGATTCCGTTCCAGATGTCCTCCGTCGAATTCTTCCGTCTGGTGCATGACCACCTTGCCGGGAACGGCGTGATGGTTGTCAATCTGAACATGCGCGGCGGCGGGGAGGATTCCATCAACGCGCACCTGTGCGACACCATTGCTTCGGTATTCCCGCAGGTTTATGTAATCGATGTCCCCACCTCCTCGAATACCGTTTTATTTGCTTCCGACAATCCGGAACTGATCGAGCGATTTCATAAAAACGCCTCTTTGGAGCAGGACAAGGACATCACGGAACTGATGAAGCGGATTGACAAGGATCTCACCCGTTACCGCGGCGGAAACCGGATCATGACCGATGACAAAGCTCCCGTGGAGCTGCTCGGCATGAAGGTCATCGACGAACTCATCTTCGAGGAAGTTTCGTATTACAAGGACGTATATAAAGAAGAAGGCCTTAAGGGCCTGATTGATGCGCTCAGCAACTGATATTCAAAAAGCGTCTTCTCTTTCTTCCAATGTTATTACAAAAATGGGCAAAGGCGAATCCGTTACACTTGAAACGCTTGCTAAAATCTGCATTGCTCTGCAATGTGCGATTTCGGATATCGTAGAAATCAAATGGGAGAAGCAATAAAATGGCAAACTTCACTAAAAAAGCAATAGAAGCCTCCTTCATAAAGCTTTTGACGGAACGACC
>CADBTG010000065.1 GCA_902797475.1 uncultured Lachnospiraceae bacterium
GGAGAGGACAGCGAGGGAAATGAGATGGCATTTGCCCCGGATGTGCCCGTATCGATGAATATGTGGGGCTTCACGCCCGATTTCCTCAATGAACTTCAGGATAAGTTCACCGAGTTCCTTGCAACGGAGGCGAAGGCCAATCCGCTGAAGTCGGAATACCTTCTGCCGCAGGTGGTCGGTGAGATGGTAAGAGCCGGACGTGCCGAGGTTGCCGTGCTTCCGACGGCTGACCGCTGGTTCGGCGTTACGTACAAAGAGGACAAGCCGCTGTTCGTGGCGTCCATCACAAAGCTGATCGAGGAGGGAGAGTTTCCCAAATCGGTATTTCCGTAAATGAGGTTTTATGGGTTCTTTCTTTGATCTGTTATTCCCACCCCGTTGCCCGATTTGCGACGGGGTGAGATTTTCCGGGGAACCGGTTCTGTGTCCCGGCTGCGAAAGCCGGGTGTCTTATATCCGCGAACCGTCCTGCATGTGCTGCGGACGGCCGATCCTGAACGAGGATCGGGAATTCTGCTACGATTGCCAAAAACGTGAAAGAAGTTATACCGGGGGAGTTGCCCTCGGAACCTATGAGGGCGCCCTCCGTGAGTCGGTGCTCCGCTTTAAGTACGACAAAAGGGAGGAGTATGCCCGTTGGTACGCGCAGACCCTTTATGAGCGAAACCGGCTGAAGTTAACAAGGCTTCGGGCCGATGCGATCATTCCGGTTCCGATGCATCCCTTAAAGGAGCGGAAGCGCGGCTATAACCAGGCGGCAAGCTTTGCAAGAGAACTCGGCGCCTGCCTTGACGTCCCGGTTTTGGAGGGCGTTCTGATCAGAGCGCGAAAGACCGAGCCGCAAAAGGGACTTAACGATGTTGCAAGACTGCAGAATCTGCTGTCCGCATTTGCCGTGGACGGTGATAAGCTGTCTGAATGGAAAAAGGACCACCCGTTTGAAAGGGTGATCCTTGTGGATGACATTTATACGACCGGGACAACGATGGAAGCTTGCGCCAGGCTGTTGAAACAGGCGGGCGTTCTTCGCGTGTCGCCGGTTACCGTGGCCGTTGCAAGCGGCTTCGCCGATTAAGCTTCCTCAGTGAGGCGGATGCCGTCGTCGGCAACGGTAATCAGATGCTCGCGGTACAGATGTCCGACGGCCCGTTTGAAGGCAGCCTTACTTAAGCAGAAGCGCGCCTTGATTTCTTCGGCGTCGCTCTTGTCGTGATACGGCAGGAATCCGCCGGCGCCCTTTAATGCCGAAAGAATCAGTTTGGAGTCGGCATCCATCTGCATGTGTGCCTTCTCGCGAAGGGAGAGCGTCAGCTTGCCGTCCGCAAGAACGCGCGCTACGCGGGCTTCCACAAGCTGGCCGGAACGGAGCGGGTACGGCAGGTCGTCCTTCGGAATCAGCGCGGAGTAGCGGTCGTCAACGGCCACGAAGGCACCGAAATTGCGGCTGACCTCATAGACGGTTCCGCTGACTTTGTCATCTTTTTTATACGGCGAATCAGTCGGCAGATAGTCATAGACCCGCATCGTGGCAGAAAGCCGGCTGCTCTTGTCGATATACAGCCCGACCAGAACTTCGTCGCCTTCCTTTAAAGGTCTGGTCTGCTCGCGGTAGGGCAGAAACAGGTTCTTGGCAAGTCCCCAATCCAAAAACGCGCCGATGTTATTGACCTGCGCAACAGGCAGAACGGCAATCCCGCCGAGTGTGATCGGGGGAATCTCCTTGGTTGCAATCGGGCGGTCTTCGGAGTCTTTATAGACAAATACGACCACTTCGTCGCCTTCCTTCTCGTCGGCAAGCTGGTTCTTAGGTAAGAGCACCTGCTCGGAATCGCTGCGGTCGGCTTTCAGGTAGGCGCCGTTTTGCGAAAAGCGGTCCAGTATAAGCGTCTGTTTTTTACCGAGTTCAATCATAGTCAATCCTCACTTCCGGGGTTTCCCCGTTTGGGCAAAGTATAGCATAATACATCAAAGAAATGAAGTGATTTCTTGTATTTACCAAAGGAAAATGTTATAATGCCTACGTGTGCGGTTTCGAAAAAGGGATCGGAGGTGAATTCCTTGAAGCGGAAAGAAGAAGTCAATCTGGTGTTTCTGCTGACGGTGGCGGTATATCTTGCCGTATCGTTTCTGATTTCCTTTCTTCCGTCGCTTCCCTTTGTGCCGTTAATCCTGGTGAGCCAGTTTGCGATTGCCTGTGTTCCTTTTGTCTATGCAATCAGGCGGGGGAACGTGAAAGAGGAAATCATCGGGAAGGGACTCAGTGCCGGAAACATCATCCTTCTTGTGATGTTTACGCTTTGCATCGAGCCGCTGCTTACGTTGATTAACGGACTGTCTCAGTGCTTTTTCGAAACGCCGACGACGGACATGATTACCGAAGAAGCAGCCGGGAAGCCGTTCATGGTAATGTTTCTTCTGGTTGCGCTACTTCCGGCAATTTGCGAGGAATTCGTCTATCGGGGCGTGTTCTTCCGAGGCTATGAGAAGATCGGCGTTATTCCGGGAGCAATCCTTTCGGGATTGTTGTTCGGTGTTCTGCATGCGAACCTGAACCAGTTTACGTACGCATTTGTCATGGGTGTGATTTTTGCGCTTGCGGTATATGTGACCGGCTCTTTGTGGGCGGGTACCGTAATGCATCTGACGGTGAACGGGCTGTCGACAGTGCTTTTATATCTGCTGCCGATAATCCGAAAGAACCTGCCGAAGGACCTGCAGGAAACCCTGGCAGCAGAAACAAGTGAGGCTCTGACGGTGCCGGTCGTGCTTCGGACATTTGCCGTTCCGGCATTGTTCGGCTCGGTCCTTGCCTGGTTTTTACTCCGGGAGATTGCAACTAACTGCGGCACCCTTAATGACCTTCGTGAGCAGTTTCATAAAAAAGGAAAGATGAAAACGTTCCTCGGAATGTTTACGGTACCGCTTACCGCGGGGGTTTTGCTGATGGTACTGTTGATGATTCTGGCGGAGATTGCGATGCATAATCCGGCCGCCGGGGGACTGTAAGAAAGAAAAGAGGATAAACAAATGTATGATCTTGTGATTATCGGGTCCGGTCCTGCCGGAATGGCGGCTGCCGTGTATGCGGCCCGTGCGGAGCTCGATTTTATCGTTGTCGAGAAGGACATCAGCGGAGGACAGATTCTGGAAACCTCCGATATCGATAACTATCCGGGTTACCAAAACATCAGCGGATTCGATCTCGCGGAGAAGTTCCGTGCCCATGCCGAGGCCTGCGGGACGGAAATCATCGAGGGAATGAAAATCGAAGACTTCAAGCAGATCGAGGGCGGCTTTGAGCTTTTGTTTGACGGCGCCAAGACGATTGAGACGAAGACGATTCTGATTGCGACCGGTGCAAATCCGCGAAAACTCGGCTGCCCCGGCGAAGAGGAACTGGCCGGCGCGGGCGTATCGTACTGCGCAACCTGTGACGGAGCGTTCTTTAAGGGACGCGAGACAATGGTTGTCGGCGGCGGCAACACGGCGGTGGAGGATGCCATTTTCCTCGCCCGCTTCTGCAGCAAGGTAACGCTTGTGCACAGAAGAGATTCCCTTCGTGCTTCGAAGAATCTCGTGACGAAGCTGCAGTCTCTGCCGAACGTCACAATCATTTGGGACAGTGTTGTCGAGAAGATTAACGGCGAAGGAAGAGTCAGCTCGGTTGTATTGAAGAATGTCAAGACCGGCGAAACGACGGATTATCCCGTTAACGGTGTTTTCGTTGCTGTCGGAACGAAGCCGAACAATCTCGGCTGGAGCGGGAAGATTCCTTGTGACGAGAGCGGATACTTCATCGCGGGTGAGACCGGAGAGACCCAAATCCCGGGAATCTTCGCAGCCGGCGATGTGCGGACCAAGAACTTAAGGCAGATCATTACGGCGGCGGCCGACGGTGCCAATGCGGTGTACCGGATTGAACAGTATCTTGCCGAAATGAGATAAATGAGAGGAGCTCTTAACGGAGCTCCTTTTCTGTTTTCGGATGAAGAAATCTGACAATTATGTTACATAATTGTTACGAAAAATGTGTTGACAAAAACGGTTTTTGCAATCTTGCACAAAAGACTATCGTAGAACGCAAAAGTGCAATTTATTTTATAAACCGAAATTGTGGATAACTTTTCCCAAAAGTGAAGTTATCCACATCGTTTTTATCCGAAAAAGTGCCATTTTCCTTGCTTTTCCACAAAAACATCCACTTTATCCACAAAAACATTCCATTTTTGTAGTACATTTTTCGAATGAATCAACCGAAAATATGTTTTGTGGAAAAAGGAGAAAACGCCCTGTTTTGACGTAAAAAGGAACGTGAAACAATTTGCGAAATTGTCAGAAAACAGTCTGAAAGGCGGTTTTTCGGAGGGAGAAAAAAGACTCCGAAGAAAGCGACGGATTATGACAGATTTTCCGTAATTTTCCCGCGAATGCGCGACCGGGCGAAAGACCTTTGCAAACAGGCACGGGATTTGGTATAGTGTTATTTGGAAGATTGTTTTTTGCGAGAGGAGGACGGAATGGACAGAAACCAGTTGATGACATTTATCGGGCAGATTGTCCGAATTGCGAAGGACCAGACGCAGGCCGCTCTCCTGTTAAGCCAGTTAGAGGAACTGCTTGCAAAGGATGACCAAAAGGACGAAGAGCAGCTTGCACTTGTCAAAGGGTTGCAGAACTGCGTTTCGGAACTGATGACACTGCCGAAGGATCAGCCGCTTAATGAACAGGTGCTGCTTTTGGCGTACCGCCGTTCCATGGAAAGAAAAGTCTGGTCGGAGAAATACGGCTGATCGGGACAGCAGAGCGGTCCTTTGCGCGTAACGTATTCGGGGTAATCTATGTATGCTTATGTAGACAATAAATATACGGTAGCGGACGAATGCATCTTCGCTTATTTCGGAGAAGAAGAGTCCGTCAGGGTTCCGACGATCTGTGAAGCGGGGCATTTTCTGACCGCAATCGGAAAGGGAGCCTATTACGGTTCCGAAAAGCTTAAAAAGCTTTCCATTCCGGAAGGAATCGAAACCGTAGGGGATTATGCATTCAAAAAGTGTTCCGAGCTTGAGGAGGTGTCGGTCGCGCCGACCGTGATATCGTGCGGCGAGCGGCCTTTTCAGTATTGCCGGAAGCTTCGCATGATCCGGTTCACGCTTGACCTTTTCCCCGAGGAGTACCGGGCCCTCAAACTGCACAGCTTCGCCCTTTCGGACGGGCGTTTTTTCATATCGGATAAGGATGAGACGCTTGCGTTCATGCATAAGGTTTATGAGATGACGCGTGACATGGGCATCCGGCCGGTCGGCATCCGTCCCGAGATGGAAACGCTGTTCTTCTCAAGGACCGTGAATCTGGCGGCAGGCGAGGAGTCTTTGCTTGCGCCGCGGCAGTCCGTCACATTTGCCGGATACTATGCCGGAACGAGCGAAAAGGACGTATTCGAGCATGCCCGGGATCCGAGAAAGACGCCGTGCATGGATGCCGTAACGGAAGGTCTTTGCGACATGAGCACGAGACTTGGCGAAAGACGGCTCAGCACGCTTGAGGAATCGGTATATCTGACCTATGCAGAGCCGGAGGAACAAAACGGATTTTACCGTGTCACGGTGGATGCAAGGAAGTCGTTCTGCTTCTTCCAGGCGGCGCACCCGGTCACATTTGCCGGAGAGCATTACTATATTTATTGCAGAAATTACCCGACCAACGACGAAACCTACCGTTATTACCGGCAGGAAGCGGAGGTTTTGAAGGCGGGCGGCGGGACGGTTTCGGAGGATCTTCGAAGAGCCGTCTATGCCAAATACAAATTGATCACCAATTTCTGACCGTACCGGTCGGCATTCGGAGGGACAGGGGATGGATGTTGCATCCGAAATCCAAAAGCTGCGCATGACAGCCGTAAGACGCGCGCCGTTTTACGGGGATATTCTTGTGTCCCTTTCGTTCACGGAGGACCGCTCGGTTCCGACTGCCGTCACGGACGGCGCCGTTGTGCGGTACAATCCGGATTTCCTCGGAAA
>CADBTG010000066.1 GCA_902797475.1 uncultured Lachnospiraceae bacterium
CGTTCTCGGCAGCGTGCTCAACCAGGTACTGCTGCACCAGTCCGTAATCGGTCTCGAGACCAAGGCTGCCCTTGACAAATACAACATTGTTCCGGACATGATCATCGGTTGCGCAGGCGGCGGCTCGAACCTCGGCGGACTCATCGCTCCGTTCATGGGTGAGAAGCTCCGCGGCGAGAAAGATTACCGGATTATCGCCGTTGAGCCGGCATCCTGCCCGAGCTTCACGCGTGGTAAATACGCATACGACTTCTGCGACACCGGCATGGTTTGCCCGCTTGCGAAGATGTACACGCTCGGCAGCAACTTCATGCCCGCTCCGAACCATGCAGGCGGCCTTCGCTACCACGGCATGAGCAGTACCCTTTCCCAGCTTTACGCTGACGGCTACATGGAGGCAACAAGCGTTGAGCAGACGAAGGTATTCGAGGCAGCTGAGATGTTCGCCCGCGTGGAAGGCATCCTTCCCGCACCCGAGAGCAGCCATGCAATCCGCGTAGCCATCGACGAGGCGTTGAAGTGCAAGGAAACCGGCGAGGAGAAGACAATTGTATTCGGTCTGACCGGCACCGGCTACTTCGATCTCGTTGCTTATGAAAAATACAACAACGGCGAGATGAGTGACTACATTCCGTCCGATGAGGAGATTGCAAAGAGCCTCTCCATGCTTCCGAAGGTTGACAGGTAGGATTTTTCTTCGGAAAAACGCGAAAAAAGCAGGACATGCGGGCCGTCAAAACTTGATTGACGGCCCGCTTTATGTTATTCTATGGAAAATGGGGTAAGATGACATCAAATAAGGAGGTGGACGGATGTTTTTCTCTGACGGAGTATCGGGAAAGGTAATCGCCTGGGGCAATCTGCCGCCGGGTTTTTCGGCATATTCTGCCGTGGTGGACACGGTGCAAAGCTACGGACGGCCTTATACGGCTGTAACGGAACTGACCGGGAGCCCGACAGGCCGCAGTCTGTTCTTCGACTCCGGAGAATGCTTCCACCAGATTAAGTTCGGACAGGGAGAGAGGCATTCCGAAGGCGCCTATGACGACCGGACGATGATGCCGGTCAAAACGTTCCGGAATCCCGAGTCCTACCTCGATAATCTTGCGCTGATGTACAGCGGCGGGGAACCGGTCAGACTGTTCTCGAAAGAGGATTTTCCGGGGTTCACGCAGGAACCGGAGATGGTTGCCGAACTGAACCGAAGCAGAGACCGTCTGTCGGGACTTTGCGCGCCGGGAATTGTCATTGAGCTGCAGAATGTTTACGCCGAAGCGGCGATTCGGACCTACCGGCTTCAGGTCGGCGGACAGGTTATGTCGCTGTCGCTCGGAACGGAGATTACGGCATCGGAGTACTGCCTTCGTGCCGCTGTCGGACCGCTTCATGCGGGCCGCGTCGTAACACCCGTGGACGGCTTGAATCTCGGCGTCGGAATGACCGTAGCCACAATCCGGACCAAATCGGGAACGCGCTTCGGAAGCGGCAAGACCGTAGCCGCCAAGGCCGCTTATATCGACTGGGAAGCGAGAAAAGTGTTCGGTTATCTGTGTCCGGGTGAACCCAGAAGAGAGAATGCCGCCGTGCTTCGCGACTGGATTGCTACGTTCCGAATCGATGCGGAATTATATAAAGGCATGGTGAATCAGGTTCCGGTTCTGTCACCGGACCAGTGGAAAGAACAATACGAAAGCTGGCGGGGCCAGGCGGAGAAGAGAATTCGAAACCGTGTATCGATTGCCCTGAGCTATACTCCCTAAAAGAAGGATGAAAACATGGAATTAAGCGAGATTATGAAAGACGGCCGGACGGCATTTACCTTCGAGATATTCCCTCCGAAGCGCGAGATGCCGATTGAGACGATTTACAAAACATTGGACGGCCTCAAAGGTCTGCATCCGGATTTCATCAGCGTAACATACGGAGCGGGCGGAAGCGCGGCCGATACGAAGACTGCCGACATTGCGCGAATCATCAAAGAACAGTACGGCATGGAGTCCGCCGTCCATCTGACCTGTCTTTACAACTCGAAAGAGGATATCGATCTGATTGTAGAGCAGCTTAAGCAGAGAAACATCAGGAACATCCTCGCGCTTCGCGGCGATTACAATCCGAATGCGAACGTGGAGCCGAAGCAGGATTTCCGTCATGCCTCCGATTTGATTTCGTATCTGAAGACAAAGGGCGATTTTCATATCATGGGAGCCTGTTATCCGGAGGGACATCAGGAGTCGGAGAGTCTTGACGCGGACATCGAAAATCTGAAGAAGAAGGTCGACGCGGGTGCTTCGCACCTGCTTTCTCAGCTGTTCTTTGATAATGACGCTTTCTTCCGTTTTTTGGAAAAGGCCAGGAATGCCGGGATATCCGTTCCGATTGAAGCCGGCATCATGCCCTGCACAAGCAAGGCTTCGATTGAACGAATGGTCACGATGTGCGGTGCAAGCCTTCCGGCCAAGTTTACCAGAATGATGGCGCGTTATCAGGATTATCCGGACGCTTTGAAGGAAGCCGGAATCGCGTATGCAATCGACCAGATTGTGGATCTGGTCAGCAGAGGCGTGGACGGAATCCACCTTTACACGATGAACAGCCCTTATGTGGCGAAGAAGATCACGGACGCGGTTGCTCCGCTGATCAACCCCGGGCTTTCAA
>CADBTG010000067.1 GCA_902797475.1 uncultured Lachnospiraceae bacterium
CTTACGCGACTTACAAGCCCGGTTTCTTCGGGATTCAGCGCAAAAACCGTAATCATATCCTGCGTTTTTTCAGTGTTATTTTTGCAGGAAGTCAGGCAGATCGAAAGAAGTATAAGAAGCAGGATTATCATCTTCCTCATGACGTCACCTCCTTCTTCGAAGCGACCAAAGGCAGCGTGATGACGAACTTCGTTCCCTTTTGCAGCTTGCTGAATACCTTGATGTCGCCGTTGTGCGCCTTGACGATTTCATAGGCAATCGAAAGACCGAGTCCGCTTCCTCCGGTCTCTCTGGAACGTGCCTTGTCGACACGGTAGAACTTCTCAAACAAATGCGACAGAGACTCCTCGGGAATGCCGATGCCCGTATCTCGAATCGTTATGAAGCAGTTGTTCCAGTCCGCATTGACGGTAACGCGCACGGAACCGTTCTTTTTGTTGTATTTGACAGAGTTTTCGAGGATGTTCGTCAAGGCCATGATGATGCTGTTCTCATCAACCTCGGCATAAACGTCACGCTGGTTTTCGACGACCACCTCGACATGCTGCTCCTCGGCAAGCGGAAGGATTCTCTTGATGACAATTTCCGCGAGACCGTTGATATGCACCTTTTCGGTCTTCAGGCTCGTCGCTTTTCCTTCGAGCTTCACGAGTGTCAGAAGGTCGGAAATGATCTGGTTTTCCCTGTCGATTTCGGTGTTGATGTCACTCAGGAATTCCCGGTAGACTTCCTCGGACTGATGCTCCTGCGAAAGCAGCGAATCGGCCAGAACCTTCATCGAAGACATCGGTGTTTTCAGCTCATGCGACACGTTTGAAACGAAAGCCTGTCTCGACTCGTCAACCGAATTCAGCTTTGTGATCATGCGGTTTGCGTTGTCACGGATTTCCCGGATTTCCGAGTACGGAACGGGAACATCGATCGGGTCGTTCCGATCCGTTGCGGAAAGCCTGAGCATGGCCGCGCTGATATCCATCAGAGGTCTGGAGAAACGCTTCGACAAAAAGATGCCGAAGCCGACCAAAAATACCAAAAAGATCACCAGTAAGGAAATGATTCTGTTCCGTAAGGAAGAAACCTGCTGCATCTGCTTCTCTTCCGAGAAGGAATACAGTAAGGCTCCCGCCGTCGGTTTCCCTTCTTCGGCGATAACGGGCACTCCGATTACACAGATGCCCTCTTCGTCGACATCGCTTCGCTCATGTCCGCGGACAGCCGAAACGGCGGCATCGGAAATCAGATACGTGCCTTCCCGTTCGTGCGCCGTATCAAATACAATCCTAAGGGAATCGTCACAAACCAAAGCCCTGCCGTCGTATAAAAGCGCAAGGTTTCTCAATTCATGACTGATGACGGGTTCTTCGGGATTATCGACAAAGCCTTCCTTCCCGATTCTCTCGGCCAGATCCCCGGAATACGAAAGAAGCAGTTTGCGGGAACTGGAATCCAGAATATCCTCCTTTCCGGAGACATAAAGACCGACGGACATGCTGACCGCACCGGCCGCTCCGGCAAGGAAGAACA
The DNA here is from genome assembly GCA_902797475.1 of uncultured Lachnospiraceae bacterium. Classification (GTDB taxonomy): domain Bacteria; phylum Bacillota; class Clostridia; order Lachnospirales; family Lachnospiraceae; genus ISDg. The sequence continues at coordinate 1,525 of CADBTG010000067.1, forward strand.
GCAGAAAAAAGATAAAACGAATGCTGGTAATGCGTTTCAGATTATTATTCATGATCGTTAAAGTAGTAGCCGGCGCCCCATTTGGTATGCACATAAGCCGGTGATCCGGGATCCTTTTCAATCTTCTCCCGAAGCCGTCTGATATGCACGTCAACCGTGCGGACATCGCCTACAAAGTCATATCCCCAAACAATATTCATCAGGCTCTCGCGGCTGTAAACCTTGTTCACATGCGTCGCAAGAAGCTCGAGCAAATCATATTCCTTCGCGGTAAGGCGAATCTCCCTGCCGCCGATATAAAGACGCCTGCTGTCGCAATCCAAAACGAAATCGCCGAGGCTGACGGTTTTGGCAGCCGGCTCTTCGTTTTCACCGGAGCCCGTTCTTCTGAAAACAGCTTTCATGCGGGCCTTAACCTCGAGAATGTTGAACGGTTTCGTGATATAATCGTCGGCGCCGTATTCCAATCCGAGAATCTTGTCCATATCATCGGACTTGGCCGTCAGCATGATGATCGGAACCATCGAGAATTCCCGTACCTGCTGACATACCTCATACCCGTTCAGCTTCGGAAGCATGACATCCAAAAATACGATGTCGTATTTGCCATCGCGAATCATCTGAAGTGCTTCTTCGCCGTCATATGCGGCATCTACCTTAAAGCCGTCCTGCTCAAGACTGAATTTAATGCCCTTTACAATCAGCTTTTCGTCGTCGACGACCAGTACTTTTCGTTCCATAATGCTCCCCGTTTCACCGGATGCAAATCTTATCGCGAATTCCGAGATACAAAGATTCTTTGATTCCGGGTATATTCATCAGTTCTTCTGTTGATTGAAATCTGCCGACCGTCTTTCGGTAGGAAACGATATCCTCGGCCTTCTTCTGTCCGATGCCGGGCAGTTTCATCAGTTCTTCCGCAGTGGCCGCATTCAGATCAAGCCTCCCGGAAGAGTCATACATATTGCCGGAAGCCAGATGCTCCGGCACGGTCTCGCCGATTTTCGGGACATAAACCCGTTGCCCGTCATAAACCTTCTCGGCGAGGTTCCAATAGGTCGTATCAGCGTCCTCCGTAAATCCTCCCGCCTGTTCGACGGCCTCGAAGATTCTCGCATCCGCGTTCAGGTAGCAGATTCCCTGTTGCCGAACCGCCCCGCAAACGAAGACACAATATTTTTGATCTTCAGCGCCAGAAGCACCAGGCCCGTCACCTTCACTCCGATCCTCCACAGACGCTTCAGAACGGACGGTTTCTTCGTTTTCTCTTTGGCCATGGTATTTTGCCTCCTCATGATATCTGCCGTACAGAAAAAACGCTCCGGAAATCGCAAGAATGATTCCGGTTCCGGCAGAAATCAGCAAATGTTTTTTCATGGGTATCCTCCTTACCGGGAATACCCGCCCTCACAAAAAACATTTTACCTTACATTTGCCTATTTCACAAGAGAAAAATGAAAAACGGCCGGTGATTTACCGGCCGCAATTTCGGGTTTACTGTTTGCTTAACGCTGCTCTTAAGCAGCTGATCATTTCATCGACATGACAGGGTTTTGCAATCAAGGGCGGAACAAACCGGATGACATCGGTTCCCGCGGAAATCAGAATGCATCCCTGCGCAATGACTTCCTTTACAACCGGGCCGACCGGAACCGAAAGCACGAGTCCCTGCATCAGGCCGAGTCCTCTGTGACCCGAAACGACATTCGGGAAATCCTTCTTAACGGCCTCCAGCGCATCCCACAGATAGGCTGCAGTTTCATTAACGTTTTGAAGAATGTTGCTGTCCTTAAACATGCCGAATACGGTCTCAACGGCCTTCGTAACGAACGGATTGCCGCCGTAGGTGCTGCCGTGGTCTCCGGGTACCATTGCCGCAAAAGCTTCCTTGCAGGCGAAGCAGCCGACCGGAACGCCGCATCCGAGTGCCTTCGCACTCGTCATGATATCGGGCTCAATGCCGTATTTTTGGTATGCAAACATCGCACCCGTACGTCCCATGCCGCACTGAATTTCATCGAGAATCAGACAAATGTCATGCTCCGTGCAGAACTTCCGGATCTCGCGTAAAAACGTCTCGTCCGCAGGATAAATTCCGCCCTCGCCCTGAACGGTTTCCATGATGATGGCGCAGGTCTTCTCATTTACCTTCGACAGAACATCGTTAAGATCGTTGAATTCGGCAAATACAACGCCGCCGATTAACGGCTCAAACGGCTCACGGTAAGCCTTCTTGCCGGTTACCGAGACCGCGCCCATGCTTCTTCCGTGGAAGGAATGGTTCATCGAAATGATTTCGCTGTCGGACTTGCCGTGCTTGTTGTAATAGTACTTTCTCGCAAGCTTGATGGCTCCTTCAATTGCCTCGGTGCCGCTGTTCGTAAAGAATACGCGGTCCATTCCGGAGGCTTCGCAGAACAGCTTTGCCGCTGTCACGGAAGGCTCGTTATAATAAAGGTTCGACGTATGAACAAGCTTGTCAATCTGCTCCTTCAACGCGTCATTATAAGTCTTGTTTCCGTATCCGAAAGCAAATACGGCGATGCCGGCGGCGAAGTCCAGATACTTCGTTCCGTCGGTTTCGTACAAATACATTCCGTCCCCGTGATCAAGAACGATCGGGAACCGGTTATAGGTATGCAACAGATGGGCTTCACCCATTGCGATGATCTCATTTTTCTCCATGTCAGGCCTCCGTCTGATCGATGATTGCCGTTCCGACACCCTTCTGCGTAAAGAACTCAAGAAGCAGGCAATGTGCCTTTCTTCCGTCCAGAATATGCACTCTGCTTACACCGCTCTTTACGGCGTCAATGCAGTTTCGAAGCTTCGGAAGCATTCCGCCGCCGATATAACCGTCCGCAATCAGCTTCTCGGCATCGTCAAGCGTCAGAACGGACATCAGAGTCGAAGGATCGCTCGGGTCCTTGTAAACGCCTTCGATATCCGTGAGAAATGCCAGTTTTTCCGCTCCGAGTGCCTCAGCAATCGCGCAGGCCGCATCGTCGGCATTGATGTTATAAGCCTGATAGGTGCTGTCCATGCCGATCGGGGCAATGACCGGAACATAACCGTTTTCAATCAGCGTATCGATGATTTTCGTATCAACCTTCGTGATGTTGCCGACAAATCCGATGTCTCTGCCGTCGGCATACTTCTTCTCGACATGCAGCATTCCGCCGTCCTTGCCGGTAAGGCCGACTGCCTTCACACCGTTCTCCTCAAGGAACTGGACAAGGCTCTTATTCACCTTGTTCAAAACCATTTCGGCTACGCCCATCGTTTCCGCATCGGTTACACGAAGTCCGTTAACGAATTCGGGCTCCTTGCCCATCATCGTAACCCATTTGGAAATCTCCTTGCCGCCGCCGTGAACGATAACGGGATGCATGCCGACAAGCTTTAACAAAGCCACGTCACGAATGACATTCATCTTCAAATCATCGTCAAGCATGGCGCTGCCGCCGTATTTGACAACAACAATCTTGTTATAGAATTTCCGGATATAGGGAAGAGCCTCGATTAAGGTTTCCGCTTTTTCAATTGCCAGATTCACATTTTTGGCATCACTCATGATATTCTGTTCTCCTTATGAACGGTAATCACCGTTAATCTTTACGTAATCATAGGTCAAATCGCAGCCCCAGGCGGTTGCACGTTCGTAACCGTCATGCAGGTCAACGATATATTTGACGCGGTCCTGGGAAAGCATTTCCGTGGCCTTTTCCTCGGAATAATCGATAGCCATTCCGTTCTTCACGATGTCTAAGAAGTCATCCTCATGCTGAATCGTGATGTCGACCTTCTCCGGATCGAATTTTGCTCCGGAATAGCCAAGCGCACACAAAACCCGGCCCCAGTTGGCATCGCTTCCGAAGAATGCCGCCTTAACAAGGTTCGAAGAAATCACGGAACGGGCAAGAATGCGGGCATCCTCTCTGGTTGCGGCGTGAAATACCTTGCAGGTCAGAAGCTTCGTGGCTCCCTCACCGTCGTGTGCCATCTTCTTGGCAAGATCTTTGCAGACAAGGAACAGAGCCTTCGCGAATTCGTCATAGTCGGCACCCTTCTTGTCAATCTTTTTGTTACCGGCTTTGCCGTTTGCAAGAACGATGAACGTATCATTTGTCGAAGTGTCCCTGTCGACGGAAATCATGTTAAAGGTATCGCGGACCGCATCGCTGACCGCTTCCTGAAGAAGTGCTTCATCAATATCGGCATCGGTTGTCACGACACTGAGCATCGTCGCCATGTTCGGATGAATCATGCCGGAACCCTTGCTCATGCCGCCGAGCAGTACTCTCGTCTCCCCGATAAACAGCTCGCAGGCAACGGTCTTACTAACGGTATCGGTTGTCATGATTGCTTCCGAAGCATTCTTTCCGCCTTCTTCCGTATCCGAAAGAGCATCTGCCGCTTTTTTAATACCGGGAACAATGACATCCATCGGCATCGGCTGTCCGATCACGCCTGTCGATGCGGTGAAAACCGATTCGGGGCTGATATTCAGAAGCTCCGCTACACTTTCCGCAAAAACCTTGTTGTCCTTAACGCCCTGCTCACCCATGCAGGCATTCGCAATTCCGCTGTTTAAAATAACAGCATGCTTCGGCTGTCCGTTTTTAAGCAGCTCGATGTCCCATTTCACGGGTGCGGCTTTCACAAGATTTGTGGTAAATGTGGCGCCGGCGACACAGGGTGCCTCACTGTATACAAGCGCAATGTCTTTTTTGTTCTTCTTGCGGATACCCGCCTCAATGCCGCTGGCTTTAAAACCCTGCGGAGTTGTAACATTACCGCTGAACTTTCTCATGATCCTCTTCCTTTCCGCATCTTTATTTATTCACGCAAAATGCATAAAATTCAGATGTATTACATAATTATAAACCAATTATTCGAAAAATCAAGTCCCAAATTCATGGGAAATGATATTTCTTTCCGAAAGCTTTCTGTACAGGTCATTCATCGGAAGTCCCATTACATTATAATAGTCCCCGGAAATGCCCTTTATATGCCTTCCGAAAACGCCCTGGATCCCGTATGCGCCGGCCTTGTCTGTCGGTTCTCCGGTCTTAATATAGGAAAGAATCTCTTCGTCGCTCAGCTCGTCAATGCAAACTTCCGTTTTCGTCACGAAGCCTTCCGAGAACGAATTCTTTCCGACTTTATATAAGTACACACCGGTATAAACATAGCTGGTATTGCCCGACAGAAGACGGAGCATTTGAAAAGCATCCTCTTCGTTTTCCGGCTTTCCGAGAATTCTGTCCTGAAAGGAGACCACGGTATCGGCCCCGATAATCAGGCAGTCTTCTTCGGGAATGACGGCTTCCGTCGCCTTTTTCATGGACAGATAACCGACAAGCTCTTCGGGCGGAAGGATTATCTTTTCTTCTTTATAAAGGCTCTCCGTTATCTTAAAAACAAGCCCCATCTTCGTCAGGATTTCACTTCTGCGAGGTGACCGGCTTGCCAGGTAAATGCTGCAATTCTGAATCATGGATGCTGCTCCGTTTCGGAAATCTGTTTCGCCTTGAATTATATCGGTTATATAAGGAAAATGCAAGGCAGATATGCCTGAAACGATCGGAAATCAGGGCGTTTTTCGCCTTTTCGTGGAAATCAACAAATATCCGCTTGGGAAAACCGGTTATTTATCGTATTTTCCTATTGCTTTTTTTGTCTATGCGATGTATTTTTATAAATATAAACGGAATAACCGTTCCCATTTTTCGCAAGGAGGCATTTTTATTATGAAAGAAAAAGTTATTCTCGCCTACTCCGGCGGATTAGACACGACAGCCATTATCCCCTGGCTTAAAGAAAACTATGATTATGAAGTTATCTGCTGCTGTATCGACTGCGGTCAGGAAAGCGAACTCGACGGTCTTGAAGAGCGCGCAAAGTACTGCGGCGCCGAGAAGCTTTACATTTTGGATGTAAACGATGAGTTTGCCGAGGATTATATCGTTCCCTGCGTGCAGGCCAATACCGTATATGAAAACAAGTATCTGCTCGGTACCTCGATGGCTCGTCCTTTGATTGCGAAGAAGCTCGTTGAGATTGCCCGCAAGGAAGGCGCAACCGCAATCTGCCACGGCGCTACCGGTAAGGGTAACGATCAGGTTCGTTTCGAACTCGGCATCAAGGCTCTTGCTCCCGATCTTAAGATTATTGCAGCTTGGAGAAGCCCTTACTGGACCATGAGCTCCCGTGAGGAAGAAATCGAATACTGCAAGCAGCACGGCATCGAGCTTCCTTTCAGCGCTGACAACAGCTAC
>CADBTG010000068.1 GCA_902797475.1 uncultured Lachnospiraceae bacterium
GCAAGCAGCACGGAAGACTTCTTAAGAAGGCTTCTCGCAATCGAAATGCGCTGCTTCTCACCACCCGAAAGGTTGCATCCGTTCTCGCCGCACAGATACCCTTCTCCGCGCTCGGAAAGAAGCGTGTCAAGGTGTGCAAGCCGGATGGCCTCGTCCATCTCCTCCTTCGGAAAATCGCGGAACATCGTCACATTGTCCCGAATCGAAGCGCTGAAAACGAAAACGTTCTGCTGGATGACCGAAATGAGCTCGTAAAGGGATTCCGACCGGATGTCACGGATATCGACACCGTCGTACAAAACCTTGCCGTTGTAGGCAAGCCCGGGCGCCATCAGGAGGTTCAAAAGGGTCGATTTGCCACTGCCGCTCGCCCCGACAATTGCGTAGGCACGGCCGGCCTCCAAAGAAAGCGACACATCGTGAAGAATCTCTTTCTCATCGTAGGAAAATGACACGCCTGAAAGCTCAATTCCCTGCTTAAGCCCGGTAACCGTTTCGGTTCCTTCCGCCTCGGTGTTGTCCGTAAGGTCCTCGGCAAGCTTCTTAACGAGCCCGAGTGCCGCCTTGCGGCCTGCAAGAAGACCCGGAAGCTCCGATACCGGCTGAATCATGAAATTCATCAGATTCACGAACATGACAACCGTGCCGGCCGTAATGCTGCGGCCCTTGATCGCCAGATATGCGCCGGCGATGAAAACACCGAACTGCGCAAGCATGCCCGTCAGGGTCCCGATCATTCCGACAACCGTCTGAATCTTTCTTCTTTTATACTTCTCCCCCTCAAGCTCCCGGTTCTTCTCTGCGAAGAGCCGAAGCATCTCGCGTTCCGCCTTGAAGCTTTTCACGACGGCAAATCCGCCGAGGCAGTCCGCCAGCGTTGCCGTAAAGGTCTTATTCCGGTCGGAAACCCTTTTCTCGGCTGCCGAAAGGCGGCTTCCGGTCAGGATCGACGCCATGAGCGGAAGAATCGTCACGCCGACGGCGACCGCGGTCAGAATCGGCGAATACCAAACCATCATTCCGATTGACCCGAAGAACATCACGGTCAGGTTGAATATCTTCGTAAGCTGCGAAAGATAATTGGCCTCAATGCTTCCCGCATCGTTCGTCAGGGCCGACAGGTAAGCCGCCGTGCTCTCGTCGCGGAAGGACGTGATATGTTTCTCGGTAAGCTTCTGAAAGGCGAAGTTTTTATACTGCGACATCCCTTTTCGGATGAAAGCCGGCTGCGAATGCAGTTCCATGACAAATGTGACGATTGCCATCACAAAGAACACTCCCACCACCTGCAGGTTCTGCACAAGGCTCAGGGCTCCTTCGGCGCCCGAAATCGTATCGGTCAGGGTTTTCAGTACCCACGAAGCCATAAGTCCGATTGTTCCGCCGAGCACGGACGCCAAAGCGGCGACGGCAAGGTGGCCTTTATTCTTTACAAAAAACTGACTGCGTAATTCTTCAAATAACGTCTGCTTCTTCATTGATCTTCACATCCTCCCACAAACCGCTGAGACCCTCATCCGCGAGCACACCAATCAGGCTCTTAAGGCTTCCCATGGCGGTATCACTGATGATTTCATGCATTTGATAAGTATCAATCCCCGACACAAACCGCAATGACCGTGCATCGTAATTCGGCGCCTGATCGAAACGGACGGCGTTCTGCTTGGCGCGCTTCATCATCTCCCTTGCCTCTTCCTTTCGCCCGGAACAGCTGTAGGTGTAGGCAAGCGCCAGATAAAGGTAGCTGTTTGAACGGTCCACAAAGCCGGTCACCTCGGGTTTCTTCACGCCGTCCACGACACCGATGCCCCAGTGAAGCAGGTCTTCCGCCGAGCGGAAATCTCCCTTTCTGACAAATGCGACCGCGCCGGACAGTGCCGTCTGAACGGCCTTCGAAACCGATTCGATCAATGCGGCGGAAATAAAGGTTTGGGCCTTGTCCGTATCCTTGCAGATCAGGGCAAGCACCATCCCGATTTCCGCATCGTAGAAGCCCTCGGGATTATGCTTCTCAAGGTAGGAAACGGCTTCCTCCCCTTTTCCCTGCAGCACAAATATGGTGGACAGCAGGTAATGGATTCCGATGTCGCTGATTCGCGGATCCCGGTTCTGAGGAAGCAGAATCAAAGCTTCCTCAAGAAGCTCTCTGGCTCTTGCGAGCAGCGAATTGTCCCGCTTCACGCCTCCGAAGACCATGTGTATCAGAGCCCCGTGATAGACGACTTCAAAGGCGTGCGGGAAACGCTTCAGCGCCTTCTCCGCTTCGGCAAGTCCCTGCGGGTCTTCATTCTTCAGATATACCGCAAGACGCTCCACGGTCGCCTTGAGCCGGTTGTCCCGCATCTCGTGTCCCAAAAGCACATCCACGGAGACATCAAAGAAATCCGCCATCTCCGTGATCAGATTCAGCTCCGGAGTCGAAAGCCTGGTCTCCCATTTGTGCACGGCACCGACCGTGACGCCCAATACTTCTGCCAATTGTTCCTGTGTTAAGGATTTTTGTTTTCGAAAGAACCGGATATTTTCCGCAAGTTTCGTTTCCATAATCGGCCTCCTCATATGTTCTGACATGAGTATAGCCGATTACGGAGGAAAATGAAACCCACAATCCGTACGATTTTGACAGTATTTTTTATACCGTCGGTAGAATTTTTAGAAAAACAGCTTATTTAGAAGGTTCAACAGTAATCACAACATACTCCGAAAAGCAGCCGGTTTTAAAGCGAAGCGCCCAGTTGCTGATTCCGGAAGTCACAACGAAATCGGTTCCCTTACGTCTCTCAAGACCGTAGCGGAGATCGTGCTCTCCGGTAAGCTCGCCGACATAACGAATCGGGATGAACTGCCCGCCGTGCGTATGGCCGCAAAGCACCAGATCGGCTCCGGCATCGGCTTCCGCATCGAAATCGTGCGGCTGATGGTCAAGCATGATGACATAGCGGTTAAGATCAAGCCCCGAAAGAAGCTCGGACGCGCTCTTCCGCCCGTTAGCGCGCTGCTCATCGGAACGGTCTAAGCGCCCGACAACATAAAACGTATCATTTACCAGCATTGCTTCGTCCTCAAGGACATGCACGCCGTTCTCGGTAAGCAGTTTCTTCAGCTCGGCAGCGCTCCAACCTCTTGACTTTTCGCTCGAATAGCCGCGGTCATGGTTGCCCCATACGAAATACACGCCGTATTTGGTTTTCAGCGTCCCGAGTGCCTTACAGGCTTCGCGAAGCTCCCCGGCAGGGGTCGAATCGTCCACAAAATCGCCCGTAATCGCGACGATGTCCGGATTCAGCTGACTGATGGTATCCAGATGGGCAGCAAAGCCCTCCGCATCGAACGTGACACCGATATGCGAATCCGCGATGTGCACGACAACAAGCTTTTCGTCAAGCTTGGCCGAAGAAAGATTATAGTCGGTACGGCGCACCTTATGAACCGAAATCCAGCCGTAGGTCAGATAGACAGCGCACAAAACAACCGCAAAAAGCGGCACGAGGTATTTCTTTGACTCTCTCCCGCGAATCTTCGAAACGAGGAACCGGACGAGGTCGCAGATCAGCCAGAAGCAGTACAGATGAATCATGATGATCATCGCGTTGGTGCCGTTCAGCAAGACCGCAAGGAGTGCCGCGATGGCAAGAAACAGCCCGACGCACAAGACCAAAACGAGCCGGCTCTTCTTCCCGTCCTGCTTCTTATTAAACCAATGCTTTGCAATCCTGGCCGAAATATAAAACAGTCCTGCAATAAATGCTACAAACACGCCTCCGATAATGAAAAACCACATGCTCCGTTTCCTCCTATATCGCTCCCTTAAGAAGCCGCGCCCCGGTAACTAACCAAGCAATCCTCTGATCTTCGTAATCGTAGCATTCATCTTATCAAAATCAATCACGCCGGTCTTGTCAAACGACGTCGACTCAATCGTGAAATCACCCTGATAACCGCTCTCTTTGATAAAGCCAAACAGCCTGTCAAAATCAATCTGCCCGTCGCCCGCATGAAGCGTTTTCAGGCAGGACCAATCCTTCACAGCACCCTTGTAATCGTTGATGTGCATGTGCACGACATGGTCGAAAACATATCGGTTCTCGGGCAGGTACAGTTCCTCAAGCTGCCCGTGGAACTCCGCCATCTTCGTATCGAAGGTAAATGTGACATCCGGGAACAGCGCAATCAGTTCCTTCATGTGCGTCATCGGGTCGGCAACGTTGCAAACGACATTCTCCACGGTGAGCAGAAGGCCGTAACGGTCGGAAATCTCGCGAAGCACGCGGTACATCTCGACGTTGTGCGGAAAATCCTTATCCGAATCGATGCCGCTCCAAAGATGGATCACGAGCTTCTCCGAACCAATCCGCTTTGCAAGGTCGCAGTTAATCTCAAACATCTTACACGCAAGTTCGGAATCTCCGGGCTCATTACGGCTTACAAGGTCGCCCACACCCTTCTCGATATGAAACACCGGGAAAGGCTTCTTAAGACTTGTCAGAAGCTCCGCTGTTTCGTCGATTTTGTCGTATTTGTCATCGTACAGCATAAACTCAAAGCCGTCGCAGTCAATCCGTTCGACGCAGTCTTTGAGCAAATGATAGTTTCTTCCGTTCGGGCGCCCGATCAGCGCGCCGGTGGAGCACAAAATTCTGTTCATGGTTACAGTTCCTTCCGCATCAGAATCATTTCCTGATAGCCCGAATGCCTGGAGACGAATGCCTTCGGGTTCCGTCCGTACTCGACAAATCCCTTCTTCTGATATAAAGAAATCGCTTTGTCATTGGTTGCTACAACCCCAAGCTCAATCTGCTTATACCCCGCCTTCACGGCACAGCTGAGACAGGCGTCCATCAACGCGTTTCCGATGCCGAGCCCCCAATATTCGCAGTCCACACTGATGCCGAAATCTGCGCGGTGGCGCATCTTCGAGCTGCTGCCGTGCGCTTCGATGCCGGCCGAACCGACCGTCTGTCCATTAACAACGGCAAGAATCTCAATCTCGTTGTCGCTGTCGCTCGCCTTCTGCAGAAACTCTGACTCCGACTCTGCTGTCATCGTGCACTCGTCCGGATAGGAAGCCAGAAAATCCGTCTGCTCATGCGTCCGCAGAAACAGATCGAGGCAGGCGGCACCGTCGGCGGCGGTGCCATTTTTCAAAAGGCACTCCCTACCGTCTTTTAAGATGATTGTTTTATTGTAAACCATATGTCCCTCTATTCTTCTTTCGGGACGCCGAGCCGCTCGCGTAGGGAATCAAGCTCATCCTGCAGGGCAAGAGCCTTCTTCGTTTCCTTCGAGATTTCTTCGATTCTCTCGTTCTGCTCGCGGTCTACGTCACTCTGCGTTCTCTTCTTCGGGCGGCCGCGGTGCGCAAGCGAAATCAACTTATAAAAGATCGGTGCAACCAAAAAAAGGATTGCCAAAAGCCCAAAGCCCGACAGGCTCATGAAAAATGTGAAGAATTTCGGGTATCGCTCAAACAAATCCATGAAAAACTCGTACATCGCTGTCCTCCCAAGTAATGATTTTTTAGTTGTAATTTTACACGGTTTACGGAACATGTCAATCCTTATGCCATATAATGATAACACTTCCTGCCGCTTACTTCGTCAAATCGATTACCTTGGTTTTCCCGAATCGCAGCAATTTGAACGTCATCGCACCGATTCCAAGCACGGCCATAGCGCATGCATTTGCTCCGAATACGACAAATATGGCGGAATCAAATTCCGCCATATTTGTATTAGCTTAAACTACATTGTCTTTCTGACTAATTTTGCAATAAAAGAAATGACATTATCCGCAATTAGCATCTTGTTCTTTTCAGCATATTGCATATAATCCTGCAACAGAATGCCGGTTACTTGCAGTCGGTTGCCTTCCTCCATTACGTATGAAAAACTCAAATCATCATCATTAAACAGAAACGTAGGGATCTTCTCGTGAAACAACGATAACGATTCTTTTCCAAGATATATAAAGTTAAAGTTGCTCCTTCTGTCAGCCAAATCCACCAATTCGGAGACTTGATTAATGCTTAAATAATCTGCCTCCGTAAGTTCGTTCACAATTAAGAATACAGAATCATGATCAAAATCCATCGTTTCAAAGTTTAGTTCCGTAATTTTCTCGTACTCAAATCCTGACGGTAGTTCAATCAAATCCCCATAATAATAGATTATGCAGTCTGCCTTCTTAATGCACGCCAAATCATCTGCATTTTGGACATCGGCATCTTTATGAGACATATAATACTTATATCCGGAAAAAGCGCCGACAAGCACCAGAATGATTGACAACAAAATGATTATTCTTTTCATATCATCCATTCTTTCTTAGAAGAGGCAAATTTCCCCTTCGCATCATAATAATGTCAATTTGCAACGTTGCTGATTAAACCATATGACAGAAGCTCGAAATCTTCAACTATTCTTTGATGAACGACATAATTTGTTGATGAACGACATATTTTGTGAAAATTGTGTGATTTTTCCGTGTGTAAATTGTGTCCGAAAGGAACCTCCTCTTGCCCCCTTTTTGTAGTGTGCCATAGGCATGGCTTTTTAATCCAATTTTAATCTTTGCTCAAAGCCCCCTTCATCATGTTTTGGTATGCTTGCATCATCGAAAGGAACACAAGCAGTTCCGAATCAATTTGAGAAAAGGAGACAAAATCATGAGTAAACTTTACAAATCCAGAACCGATCGAAAAATCTGCGGCGTGTGTGGCGGTATTGCAGAATACTTCGGCGTTGATTCCACACTTGTTCGCCTGATTACCGTTCTTTTGGTATTATTCGCAGGCATGAGCGTTTGGATTTACATCATCGCCGCACTTCTTATGACGACCGCTCCGTACTACTACGATTACGAGTAAACCTCATTCACGAGTAAAAACTTCATTGTTCCCTGCATAGCAGACCTTCCAAAAACCATGACGGATTGCCGCTTCGGCGGCAATCCGGCTTTTTATGCCGTGACTGCACACAAAAAGGATGGCTGCATCCCGGTCCGTGGCAAATGCGACGGGATCCTCCAGATACTCCGCAAGCGGCACATTTACCGCACCCTCTCGGTGCCCCACAGCAAATTCCTCAGGCGGGCGCACATCGATGATAAGATCATA
>CADBTG010000069.1 GCA_902797475.1 uncultured Lachnospiraceae bacterium
CCGTGATCGATGTGGGCAATAATGCAAAAATTCCGAATTTTATTCTGATCAGCAGAAGCCATGAAAAACCTCTCTCCGTATTGAATTCATTTCGTTCCTTACTATATCATAGAAAGCGCTTTCTGACAATGAAAATCCGAAAAAAGTCATTGACAAACAGGAAACCATGTACTATGATAATTTCATCTGTGTGTACGAAACGTCCGTGTCCCTTTCGTACATCACTTCATGCGAAAACCAGTTTACGAACAGGAGGTGTGAAGGATGGCTAACATTAAGTCTGCAAAGAAACGTATTCTCGTTATCGAGACCAAGACTCTCCGTAACAGAATTATCAAATCTAAAGTTAAGACATTGGTTAAGAAGGTTGACGCTGCCGTGGCTGCCGGTGACAAGGACCTTGCCGTTAAGTGTCTTAAGGATGCTACCGTAGCAATCGATAAGGCTGCTGCGAAGGGTATCTTCCATAAGAATACCGCTGCAAGAAAAGTATCCAGACTCCAGCTTGCGGTTAACGGAATTGCTTAATCATTTCGAACAAAATGCAAACAAAAGGAACGGCTTAACCCACCGTTCCTTTTTTTGTGTCATTTTCCGGGATAATATCCTATTTTCCGATCAATTGGAAGAAATTGAACATGCCGGAATACTGCGTGGTCATGTCATGATCCGCACCGGGCACCTCATACCAGAAATGGCTGATGCCGTTCTTCGTGAAAAGCTCATGATAGCCGAGGGGGAACTTGCCGACAACACTGTCTCTCGTGCCGCAGCAGATGATGATCTTATCGGGAATCAAGGTGCCTTCGGCAAATACGACCTCTTCCTCCTTAAGGCTTCCGGGATGCTCCATGAAGCCGTCCTTCGCGGGCGTCATGCCGGGCGCCGGCGCCATGGCGCAGACATTCTTAAACAGCTCCGGATGAAGCATTAGCGTATATAAAGTCTCGCGGCCGCCCATGGAGAATCCGCCGATGTTCGTTCCTTCGCGGTCTTCCATGATGGAATAAGTCTTATTGATGTGAGGCATCAGACACTGCACGAGCTCGGTCGGAAAACGGTCATAAGGAATGCAGGCTTCCGCATCGAATGCCGGTGCCTGGGCCGTTCCCTCTCCTGCCGCATACATGGCGGGACAGACAAGAATGAACTCGCCGCACAATCCGTCCGCAACCATATTCCCGATCAGAATCGGAATCTTGACATCTCCGGCGAAGGAATTCTCATCTCCGAAAATACCGTGAAGCAGGTAAACGACGGGATACTTCTTAGAAGCATCGTAATCCGCGGGAAGCAAAACAGTATAATACCGCTCCCGTTTACAGTAATCGGAATAATAGGCTTCACGCTGAAATTTGCCGTAGCTGACACCATCACGTTTTGTAAGGTATTCGACGGGGCACTTAAAATACATGCCGTTTTCATCCGTCAAAGCCGGGGTGGGCGTCGGGGTATTTGTCGGCGTAGGGGTAGGCTGTTCGGTCATCTGTTGTTCCTCCTTTGCAGGCACGGGTGTGTCCGTTGCCGTATTCGCAGGTTCTTCCTTCTTATTATCGTTACAGCCTGCAAGAAGACAAAGCAGGCATAACGCAGACAGCAAAAGCAATGCTCTTTTCATCTTATTTCTCCATCTTATGATTCTCATGGCATGAAAAGCAAAAAGCCCGAAGGTATCGGGCTTTCGCTTATGTTACGGAGGAGAAGGGATTTGAACCCTTGCGCCGGTATTCCCGACCTACTGGTGTTCGAAGCCAGACCCTTCAGCCACTTGGGTACTCCTCCTAACTGACGAATGCCATTATACAATACGGCATTCGTTTTTACAAGCATAAATTGAAACCGCGCCATGCCTTGCATTTCACATTTTTCATGGAAAATATCATCTCGAATTGCGAAGGCTCATCTCAATAATCGTGTCACACAGCTCTCCGAACGAAATGCCTGCGGCCTCGGCTTCCAGCACGAGATGTGCATCCTGATACAGCTGAGGAAGGGAATCACACTCCAGGCATACAAAAGAGCCGTCTTCCCGAAGAATGAAATCCACTTTTCCGTATGCCATTACCCCGAGTGTATCGACAACCGCTTCTGCGGTTTCCATCAATTGTTTGGAAAGCTCTTCCGGAATATCTGCCGGGCACTTTCTGATCTTTTCGCCTCTCAGGGAAAGTGCGGTACGGGCTTCCGTAGTCTTGAAAGGAAGAACTTCCAACACCGGCAATGCCTTGCCTTTAACCGTGCCGACAGCAAATTCACGGCCGACAACATACTCTTCCACCAGAATCTCACTCTCCCAGCGGAACGCGTCTTTTAATGCCTTTGCATAGGTTACGCGGTCTGTCGCGATGGAAATGCCGAGTCCGATGCCGCCGTTATTCGGCTTTACAATGACAGGATAATGCAGCCCGCGGTCTTCCGGCCAGATTTCCTCTTCGCCGCGGTATGTAATATAACCCTTCGGCACAGGAATGTTCTGCTCGATCAAAAGCTGCTTGGAAACGGCTTTATTAGAGGAAAGAGCCGACGAGAAATAATCACATCCGGTATAATCGATGCCCAAAAGGTCAAACGCCGCCTGTACTTTGCCGTTCTCTCCTTCGGCGCCGTGAAGCGCAATGAAAACAAGGTCGGCCTGTTGGCAGATTTGCAGAACGTTCGGCCCGAAATAGGAAGGCGACTGATCCACTCTTCTCTTACGGACTGCCCAAAGGTCCGGAATATCGTTCGGAATCGTACCGGGCTCAAGGGAATATTTTTCCGTGTCTGCGAAAGCATCGGGAATATTCACTTCATAATCACCGTATCCCATGAAGGAATCAAGAAGGATAACACGATAGCCCTCATCCGACAGCAGTTTGGAGACAACGCTTCCGCTGCGAAGCGACATGTTTCGTTCATTGGAAAGACCGCCGGCGAGCACGACTACCTTCAGATTTTCCGGAACTCTCAAAGGAGAATCGGACTCATCCTCTTCGGAAACCACAAGATCGGATCCGTCCATTTTAATCTGGAGCGTCTTCATCATTTCCTTTGTCAGGCTTACAATCTGCAAAACGCCGCGTACCTGATCCTGGGAAAGCTGAATGCCGTATTTTTTGTTGCAGAAGCTCTGAACCTGCGAAACGACAATGCGGTTGACATGATGAATCAGGAAATCCGAAAGGTTAAGGATCGCACTGAACTTCTTGGAATTCACCAGTCCTTCTAACATGTTGAGAATTTTGACAACATCATCAGCGCCGAAGTTGTGCATCAGTTCCTTCAGCGTCTTTAAAAAGTCTTTATTCTGTTTAGAATACTTGATGCAAAATGCGAAAAGGTATGCCGTATTATCGCTGTACTGCGGATCGCCGACGAGGTCGCACAGAAGGTTGATGTATTCCGAAACGGTCTGGTCCTTTCCGATTGAAAAAGCGCGCTCCACAAGGACGCCGACAAGACGGTTGGTTTCCTCCTGTTCCTTTTTGCTGACGCCGGAACGGATCATGCTGTTGAAGAACTGGTCGAGAATCTGCATTTCGGGACGCTGTCCGTTGGGGTTGACCTGCATCGTATACTGACCGTTCTCACCGAAATTCAGGAAAGTATTCGGACAGTGGCTTTCGGCAAACCCGTGTTTGCCGTAATCATAGCCGATATAATACGTCTTCTTTCCGACATCGTTCATCAGAATGTTGACATAGTCGAAATCGATATTATGGTTTTCTATAATGCCCTGACGCTTAACGATGCGCCTGCGGTAATGCTCGATGAATTCATCCGAGAAGCCCTGTCCGTCAAAGGATACGACACGGTTCGGGATATTGCTTACAATGCCGATGTACTTGGCTTTATTTCCGCCTTTTGAGTGTCCCGTCACCGTAATCGTGTAGTCTTCGAGATTGAGCTTTCTGTAGGCGGACTTAAACCATTCCATGGCATTGATCTGCTGAAGGGTATCGACCTTGTTCGCTCCTACGCAGTCATCAATCCACTCATTGTCAGCCGTTCCGCGGAATGCCACAACGGCTTCCTTATACTCATCACTGATAAAGACTGCAGAAATGCCGCCACCGCCGCCGTAGGCTTCATCCCGGTGCGTTTCGACTATGCGCGCATTTGCCACCTTCTCGTTGTTGCGAAGCGCCATGATGATGTTTTTGAAGTCAAAGCCGTTCATGAAGGAAGTGAATTCCGCCCGGTCATCAATTTCATCCCATTTGATGTCGTCGAGGTATTCCTTTACTGTCTTGCCCTCATGGCCGAGAACCGAATAAAGAGGCGCATTGTCCGGAAAATAGGTAATCAGAACAAACAACAG
>CADBTG010000070.1 GCA_902797475.1 uncultured Lachnospiraceae bacterium
AGAAACTCTATAATTCCGTGCTCGCCAAAAGTTGCACAATAAAAAGCTCCGCCTTTTTTCAACACACGGCGAACCTCGGCCAGCCCGCGATTCATATCCGGCACATGATAGAGCATCATATTTGCAATCACGATGTCACATGTGTTGTCCCCATACGGAATATCCTGTATATCTATGGTCTGAAATGTGATGCCCTCATAATCCCGCAGAGTCGCCCGCGTCTTGGTAAGCATGCCTTCCGAAAAATCCGAAAGGATAAGTCTGCCGCATTTACGGATCAACTCGCCCTTTCCGGCCCACATGCTTCCGGTGCCGCAGCCGAGTTCCAAAACGGTCATTCCTTCTTTGATCTCGTAGTGGTCTGTAATCCAGTTTCCGAACCCCTGCTTATTGACCGAATATTTATCGTGAATCGAAATCCGTGTGTTCAGATTGTCGGAATTCCGATACTGCTTCTTAACGGAAGCCGTGTCATTTATCACCATTTCCTGCCTCACCTGTCATTCGCTGAAATCCGGAGCCTCCGGTCGTCCATGCTGTCCTTCAGTATACTGAAAAAGCGGTACCGCTGTCAATCCGGATGCGGTACCGCAGATACTTTACAGCTCGTTCGGCTTTTGGGCGAGAATTATCGCACATATGGCATTTACCACGTAAATGAGGAACAGAAACAGCGTCGTCAAAAATGTGAAGGTGAACGCCGGTTCCGTAACCTTTTCGCCGAATCCGATTTCCTGAAGATTGGCGATATATTCCCTGTCATTGAAAACAATCGTAAGAATCGGCTCGATTGCGCAAAGCAGCGCAAAGGGAATCAGCGGTCTAATCGACCCGGTTTTACGGGCTTTCCGGTATAAGTGAATCATAAACCAAACGGAAGCAGCCAGGAGTATGCATGCCACCACAAGGATAACAATGCTGATTGCATTACCGGCCTTCTCGAAGGGAATCAGGAAGGAAGTGTCCATCACGCTTGACGGTCCGTTCGACGGATATTTAAAATCGTGGACTTTTGTTTTGATTGCCCCGATTGTGGAAAGAAAGAATATCGTCGCGCTTATTGGCCAGACAACAAGAGCGACTGTGCAGATAAGCAGGATTAAGCCTTTCATTGTTTTGTGCGGTTCTTCGCAAATCATTGTTTCACCCTCCTCATATCGGTCTCAGTTCGGACTGAAAAGCATGCTCACGGCTTCCTTCCACCCGCTGATGCGCGCATTCCGCTCTGCATCACTCATTTCAGGCAAAAATACCGTCTCACCGACTCCGTTACTGAGCTCCGACTCATCCGTCCAGAAACCGGTTGCAAGCCCTGCAAGATAAGCAGCTCCGAGCGCCGTCGTCTCTACGCAGGCGGGTCTTACCACGCGCGTGTTACTGATGTCGGCCTGCGTCTTAACAAGATAGTTATTCACGCTTGCACCGCCGTCAACACGGAGCGTCCCGACCGGCTGGGATGCGTCCTGCTCCATCGCTGTCACGATATCGTTGACCTGGTAGACAATGGCATCGAGTGCGGCACGGATGATGTGATAACGGCCGACACCTCTCGTCAGTCCCGTGATGATTCCCTTTGCCTCGGGCTTCCAGTACGGAGCGCCGAGGCCGGTAAATGCAGGCACGATGTAGCAGCCGTTCGTGTCCTTTACCTTCTCCGCAAGTTCTTCGGTTTCCGCTGCCGACGAGATCAATCCGACCTCATCGCGCAGCCACTGCACAACGGCGCCGCCCATGAAGACCGACCCTTCAAGTGCATAGGTAACCTTGCCGTTTCGTCCCCAGGCGATGGTCGTAACAAGGCCGTTCTCCGACTGAATCGGCGTTTCTCCGGTATTCATGAGAAGGAAACATCCGGTCCCGTATGTATTCTTGATATCGCCGACGCCGAATGCCTTCTGCCCGAACAATGCCGACTGCTGGTCTCCGGCAGCGCCTGCAATGCGGATGCTTCCGCCGAGAAATTCCGCTGCCGATTCGCCGTACACTTCGCTGTTGCCGACAGGCTTCGGAAGCATGCCGACCGGAATGTTGAGCCACCGGCAGATGTCCTCATCCCAGGTAAGCGTGTGAATATTGAAAAGCATCGTGCGCGACGCGTTGCTCAGGTCGGTCACGTGGCATTTTCCTTTGGTCAGCTTCCAAATGAGCCATGTCTCGACGGTTCCGAAGAGCAGTTCACCCTTCTCGGCGCGTTCCCGCGCTCCCTCCACGTGGTCGAGAATCCACGCAAGCTTCGTCGCCGAAAAATAAGGATCGAGAACAAGCCCTGTCTTCTTTCGAATCTCTTCGGAGCGTGATTTCAGGCGCTCGCAGTAATCCACAGTCCGCCGGCACTGCCACACGATAGCGCGGTACACCGGACGCCCTGTTTCGCGGTCCCAGACAATCGTTGTCTCCCGCTGGTTCGTGATGCCGATTGCGTCGATTTCCTGCGCCGTGATGCCGGCCTTGCTCATAGCCTCCACGGCAACTCCGAGCTGCGCCGACCATAATTCCATCGGGTCGTGCTCGACCCACCCTGCCTGCGGATAGTATTGCGTAATCTCCTTTTGCGCGACGCTCACAATCTCGCTGTCGTGATTGAAAATAATCGCTCTCTCGGATGTCGTTCCCGCGTCAAATGCCAAGATGTACTTTTCCATAAAACCCAATTCTCCGTTCTGCCCGGTATCGATTTTGAAGCGGCATGCCGTTATTCCGCGTCGCATTTGCCATTTGCATCAACACCCGCGATGGGAGTTCCGTCCGTTTGCAAAAAGGCGAGAATGTCCTTCCAAACAGTCTCCTTGTCCCGCTCGCGTAAAATCTCATGGCGCATGCCGGGATACCGCTTTCCTTTGGTGTTTTTGTAGCCCTGCTTTCGAAGGCACCGGATGGCTTCCCCGAGCTTCTGCTTTGAGATGGCGCACGGATCGTCCGCTCCCGAGAAGAACCGAATCGGGAGGTCTTTGTTGCGCGGGGTAAAGCCGCCCTCCGTGTAGGTTAAAATCATCATTTCAATCAAAGCCTTATAGCCGTTCAGGGTGAAGTGATAACCGCACAGCGGGTCTTCGTTGTAAAGGCGAACCTGCTCCGGGTCGGAGTTGGTCCAGGCATACTGCGTGTGCTCCTTCGCAAATGCCTTTTCGAACCCGCCGCCGACGATGAAATCCACCGTTTTCGAGCGCGCACGGTCTCCCCGTGTGGCAATCAAACCCTTCACAAGTGCGAGCCCGGCCTTTGCGCCGGTTGCCTTCGACGGACAGCCGAGAAG
>CADBTG010000071.1 GCA_902797475.1 uncultured Lachnospiraceae bacterium
CTGATTCTCGACGAGCCGACCGCCGTTTTGACGCCGCAGGAGACCGACCGTCTCTTTGACGTGCTCCGCCGCATGAAGCAGGACGGCAAGGCAATCATCATCATTACGCATAAGCTCCACGAGGTTATGTCGCTTTCCGACAAGGTCGCGGTTCTTTGTAAAGGCCGTTACATCGGAACGGTGAAAACCGCGGAGACCAATGAGAACAAACTTACGGAGATGATGGTCGGCGCCAAGGTCGATTTGAACATCCACCGAAGCGATCCGGTAAATCCGACGCCGAGGCTTAAGGTTGACGGACTCAACTGCCTGAACGAAGACGGCATTCCCGTTCTTCGCAACATCTCCTTTACCGCTAACGGCGGCGAGATTCTCGGAATCGCCGGAATCGCGGGCAGCGGGCAGCGCGAGCTTTTGGAGTCGATTGCCGGACTTCAAAACCTCTCCTCCGGAACCATCATCTACCATAACCCGGACGGCAAAGACGAGGATCTTCGGAACAAATCCCCGAGGGAGATCCGCGAACTCGGCGTCCGCCTGTCATTTGTCCCGGAAGACCGTCTCGGCATGGGACTGGTCGGCAATATGGGCATCATCGATAACATGATGCTTCGAAGCTACCGGAAGGGACGCGGCCTGTTTTTGAACCGATCCACGCCGGCTTCGCTTGCGGATAGGATCATCGATGAGCTTCAGGTTGTCACGCCCAATGCGAAGACACCCGTAAGACGTCTCTCGGGCGGTAACGTGCAGAAGGTTCTGGTCGGACGCGAGATTGCTTCCGCGCCGACGGTTCTGATGGTTGCCTATCCGGTCAGAGGACTTGACATCAACTCCTCATTTACCATATACAGGCTGTTAAATGAGCAGAAGGACCGGGGTACCGCCGTTATCTTTGTCGGCGAGGATCTGGACGTTCTGATTGAACTTTGTGACCGGATTATTGTTTTGAGTTCCGGCGCGATTTCCGGCGTCGTTGACCCGAGAGTTCAGCCGAACGGAATGAGCCTGAAGGAAGAAATCGGCCTTCTGATGACGAAGAAAACCGTCTCAGGCGACGAGGAAGAAACGAAGGAGGACGGACAGCAATGACGACAGCAAAGAAAACGGTTCATGTCCGTGAGCCTTTATTCCATCTTGCCAAGCGGGACAACATGCCCCGTCATAAGGCGCTTCTCATCCGCCTGATTGCAATCGCCGTCGGACTGCTGATCATATGCATCTTCGGCTACGCGATCATTCAATGGACACCGCTCGACATTCTGGTCACCTTAAAAGAAGGAACTTTTGATACGGAAAACCGCAGATGGGCTCTTATGGAAAGCACGGCGCTTCTGCTGCTGCTTTCCCTCGCCGTGACACCGGCCTTCCGCATGCGCTTTTGGAACATCGGAGCCGAGGGACAGACTTTGATTTCCTGTCTCGTGACAGGTGCCTGCATGTTGAAGTTCGGCGACAAGGTTCCCAATCCCGTGCTCATCCTGATTGCGTTAGTGTCAGCTGTGGCTGTCGGTGCTCTGTGGGCATTGATTCCCGCCATTTTCAAAGCGTTCTGGAACACCAACGAAACGCTGTTCACGCTTATGATGAACTACATCGCGGCGCAGATTACTTCTTACTTCGTATACATCTGGTCCACACCGAAGGGTTCCGGCCATGTCGGCGTAATCAACCAGAGTACGCAGGCCGGCTGGCTTACCAATCTCGCCGGGCAGGATTATCTGCTGACGATTCTGATTGCCGTCGTGATGACATTTGTCTCGTATATCTACCTGAACTACTGCAAGCACGGTTATGAAATCTCCGTTGTCGGCGAAAGCGAGAAAACCGCCCGCTACATCGGAATCAATGTGAAAACCGTAATCCTTCGGACCATGATCATCTCCGGCGCGATTTGCGGTCTGACCGGATTCCTGATTGTTGCAGGTGCCGACCACACCTTCATCAAGGACTCCGTCGGCGGTCTCGGATTTACCGCCATCATGGTTTCATGGCTTGCCAAATTCAATCCGATCGCGATGGCATTTTTCTCATTTCTCATCGCCTTCCTTGAAAAAGGCGCGAAGGAAATCACAACCCAGACTCGTCTGGACGCGTCGTTCGGAGACATTGTTGTCGGCCTCGTAATCTTCTGCATCATCGGTTGCGAGTTCTTCATCAACTACTCCATCCGGTTCCGCAGGAAAGAAAAGGCGAAAGAGGCCGTGGCAAATGTGACGCCTTCGGACCGGGCGGAAACTCCCGAGTCGGAAAGCGATTCCGAAGAAGATCCTGAAAACAAGCCCGAAGCGGCAGAAGAGGAGGCGGAGTCATGATTATATTTTCCTTCATTCGAAGAGCCATCATGCAGGGCGTGCCGCTTCTGTACGGTTCGACCGGTGAAATCATCACCGAGAAATCCGGCCACCTGAACCTCGGTATCCCCGGCATCATGTATATGGGCGCCATCGGCGGCGTTATCGGCGGCTTCTTCTTTGAACAGACCGGCGCCGATTTCAGTCATTGGTACATCCGTGTCCTCGCAATCCTGATCGCGCTGTTTTGCTCGCTGTTCTTCTCGTGCCTGATGGGTCTTTTGTACTGCTTCCTTACCGTATCGATGCGGGCAAATCAGAACGTTACCGGTCTTGCCCTTACCACGTTCGGTGTCGGCGTCGGCAACTTCTTCGGCGGCTCTTTGATCAAGATCAGCCATGCCGATGTACCGACCGTTACACTCACGAAGACAAGCGGTGCCTTCGCAAAGCATCTTCCGTTTGTGGATACGGTTTCCAGACTTGCGGCAGAACACAAGTGTCCTAAAATCCTCGACGAGCTGTGCCAGACCATTTTCTCCTACAGTTTTCTGGCCTATGCTTCCATCATCATTGCATTGATTGCGGCCCGCGTTCTGATGAAGACGCGTACCGGCCTGACGCTCCGCGCGGTCGGTGAAGATCCGGCAACGGCCGATGCCGCCGGCATCAATGTAAACCGTTACAAATACGTTGCCACCTGTCTCGGCAGCATGATTGCCGGACTCGGCGGTCTGTACTACATCATGGACTACGCAAGCGGCGTTTGGTCGAGTGACGGCTTCGGTGACCGCGGCTGGCTGTCGGTTGCCCTCGTAATCTTCTCCCTTTGGAGACCGAATCTGGCCATCATCGGCTCGTTCCTGTTCGGCGGCCTGTACATCGTCCACAACTACATTCCGAACCTCTCCATGCAGGCAATGGAGCTCTTCAAGATGTCTCCTTACGCGATGACGCTTATTGTTCTCATCTTCGTCAGCATCAAGGAGAAGAAGGAAGCGCTTCCGCCCGCACACCTCGGGCAGAACTACTTCCGGGAAGAGCGCTGATTACCGTTACAAACAAAAGGACCAAAGCATCTTACTGCTCTGGTCCTTTGAAAAACGTAGTTGGTTAAACACACCCTCCTCGAATAAATCTCTGTTTTATTCCACA
>CADBTG010000072.1 GCA_902797475.1 uncultured Lachnospiraceae bacterium
AAACCATCAAGGAAAGCACAAGGAGAATCGGTGATATGAAGAATGAGATGAAGAGATTAGGAAAGATTATTGCGCTGATGCTGCTGGTGGTGGCGGCCGCGGTAGCAGCCGTGGGGTGCGGGGTGAGGTATGCGTCACATTTTTCAGCGACACTGTTGGTGACCAGCAACGACTCGGACTCCGCGAAGATGCATTTCGGCTCGTTCAAGGGGACGAAGGTCTTCAAGGTGAAGGTGAAGGACGCGGACAGCGTCATCCGGTATTCCGGAGAGCTGGAGACGGGCAGCATCACGGTTTATTATGATACTGACGGCACCAAGGAGGAATGGTTCACGCTGCAGGCGGGCGAGTCCGTGGAAGGCACGCTCGACAACCTCAGCAAAGGAAAATGCTACATCATCGTCGAGACCGACGGCAAATGCAAAGACGGAAAGCTTTCCTTTGAGGTGGAAAAGCCCTGACTTCTCGAAAAGCGCCAAATCCGGCTTTCCGGCGGGTGAGCACGATTGAGAATATCGGGCTCGTTTGTATAACTTGTGCAGAATGTATTTTTGCTGTATAATGCAAATTGGGTTTCGGGGGGAACCTGAAGAGTTTTGAAAAGGGAGATTCGCGCAGTGGGGCGCGAAGGCGGATTTGTATGAGAATGATGTATAAGAGTTCGTTTGGCAGACGGGTCAGCGCATTTTGGCTGGCCCTTTTGTTGTGTCTCGGAGGGCTGACGGGATGCGGGAAGAAGGCGCCCGACGGCCCGAAGAACGAGATTACGGCTACGCCGACAGAGGCGGTTCCGACCGCAACGCCGACTCCGACGCCGGAGCCTTGGACTGCATATGAGAAGATCGGGCAGCGCGAGCTGTACCGTGTGCCGGTGAAAGAACTTTCGGAGCGGGGTGAGATTTTTAATCCTTCCGTTGCGGGGGATTATCTGGCCATGCAGGTCTGGGTCAATGACGGAGAGGTCAAAGGACCGGAATGGGCACAGCTGGTGCTGATGCAGCCTGCCAAATCGGGAGAGAGCGTCTCGGTTCTGCCCGATTATCCGGTAAATGCGGTTTATGCTTTTGCGGACGGGACGGTGCTCACGGTGGAAACGCTGAGTGGCAAAGTCCGCGTTTACGACGCTTCGCTTACCGAGCAGAAAAGCTTCACGCCGTTTGATTTTACAGAGGCAGTCGTGCTTGGCTGCACGAAGGACGGAATGCTCTGGATCGGTGACAACGAGAAGGGGCGGATCGGTATCTGCGACCGAAACGGAGAGAACACAAGGATAATCGAGCTCGGCGCAGGCCGGAGGGTATATAGCGACCTTGGCAGCAGCAACGGGACGAGATATCTGCGCGGTTTCAACAACGACGAGGAGTCGACCGACACGATTTTCGGAATCAATGAGCAGACCGGTGAGGTCTCGATTTTGGACGAACATACAATCAATGTCATGACCGGCGAAGTCAATCAAATCTATTCCGTAGAGGCCGGTCTGCTTCGGCATATTTCGAATGAAACGTGGTTCCTCCGCCGCTTGGGCGCGGACGGGCACTGGATTGCTTTTCCGAAGGGCTATTCGTACGAGGGCATCGATTTGTGCGCGGGTGACAGGCTTGCCGCACAGGGATTTGTTCGTGGCCTGACGGACGATGACGGGAACCCGGAACCGCGCGGATGCCGTATCATAGACTTGCGGCAGAAGAAGGTTTTGGGCAGGATTTCCTCGCTCGAAATCGGGAGCGCGTCGTATTTTACAGTGATCGGGTTGCCGGAGCGCGACCTGGCGTATATCGCGGCCGGATCGACGGAGGAAGGCTTCGAACTGTTGCTGTGGGATTTGTCACAAGAGGAAAATGAGACGCTTGCCGGCTTCTGCGACCTGACGGAGGATTCCCCCGAGAAATGCCTCGCTCAGATGTGGGAGGATTTCAAGGAGTACGGGGTCGAGTACAATCCGAGCGAGATGAAGATGCTGGCCGCCGAGGACCGAATTGCCGTGCTGCAGCAGATTGATTTCGCCAATGTGATCGTGAGCGGGCTGAAGGCCAATCCGGACGAGTTCCAAAAGGGCGAGGACGGCGTGGTGCTTCACATTGAGAACATCCGCGGACATGAGCGCGGGCATGCGACATTCAATCCGCATGTGATGACTGTGCTTAACGCGAAGGAATACGGCGAGGATAAGGTGCAGGCATTTTACAATCTTGTCGACGCGATGCGCGCAGGAGAGACGTGGTACGACGCGGCTGATCGGATGGCTTACAATTGGAGTGTCGGACTCTTTGCGACGTGGTTCTATCCGGTCGCTTCGGGATGCATCAAAACCTCTTACGACTACCGCGACAAGGACGTTTATGTTGACGGCAGGGGGCGCGTGCCGTACACCGTTTCCATCGAGGAAGCGCAGAAGCT
>CADBTG010000073.1 GCA_902797475.1 uncultured Lachnospiraceae bacterium
AATGCCGTATTAAAGGGACGCGACCTTTCCGAAGGCGCGACGGCACGCGAACGGAACGAGCAGATCGGAGGGCATAAACGTGGCAAATAAGAACCGGCCGAAGATGAGCCCGCAGGACCGCGCCAAGCAGTTCATGCCGTTTGACGCCGTGAAAGGGCTTCGGGAAGCGCTTGCGAAGAAGGAGAAGGAGATTCTCGGGAGGGAAGAGATCGAAAGGATCGAAGAAAATGCCGAATTTTTCGGAAATATTCACAAAAACAATTGAAAGATTAAAGAAAAATTGGTAAAATGTCCTTGTGTTTTACAAATCCCTTTTGGAGGTTTACCGTTATGCAGACCTATAAGTACGAAAAAATCCGTAACGTTGCCATTTTGGGACACGGCAGCTGCGGAAAGACAACACTGTTGGAAGCCATGGCTTATACCACCGGTGTTACTAAGAGAATGGGACGCGTGGAGGAAGGCAATACCATCAGCGACTATGACAAGGAAGAGCAGAAGAGACTGTTCTCCATCAGCGCGACGGTTGTTCCGATTCTCTGGGAGGAGACGAAAATCAATTTTATCGACACGCCCGGTTATTTCGATTTCGTTGGGGAAGTGGAAGAAGCTGTCAGCGCAGCCGATGCAGCCGTAATCGTTGTTTCCGCCAAGGCCGGTGTCGAAGTCGGAACGCAGAAGGCATGGGACATCTGCGAGCGCTTTAAGCTGCCCCGCATGTTCTTTGTTACCGATATGGATGACGATAACGCAAGTTACCGTAACGTTGTTGAGGATCTGAAGGAGCGCTACGGAAACCGGATTGCTCCGTTCCATACCCCGATTCGTGAAAATGAAAAGTTCGTCGGATTTGTCAATGTTGTTAAGAATGCGGGCCGCCGCTTCAGCAACAATCTCGGCGAATATGTGGACGGCGATATTCCGGAATACTGCAAAGAGTACTCCGAGAACTACCGCGCCGCTTTGATGGAATCCATTGCAGAGTCCAGCGAAGAGCTGATGGAGAAGTATTTCGAAGGCGAAGAGTTTACGATGGTGGAAATCGAAAATGCCATCCGTACAAGCGTCGGCGCCGGCGATATGGTTCCGATTCTCTGCGGTTCCGGTGTGCAGGCGAGAGGTACGTTTGCCCTCCTGCAGGCCATTGATAAGTATTTCCCGTC
Organism: uncultured Lachnospiraceae bacterium; assembly: GCA_902797475.1. Taxonomy (GTDB): domain Bacteria; phylum Bacillota; class Clostridia; order Lachnospirales; family Lachnospiraceae; genus ISDg. Next base: position 1,164 of record CADBTG010000073.1, read on the forward strand.
ACCGAACAAGGGCGTTGTGACCGGTATGAGCCAGAAGACCGGCACGACCTTCTTCGCCGATTACGATGCGAATAAGGATTTCTCCGCACGCGTTTGGAAGACGATTGCCGATCCGTTCATCGGTAAATTCTCTCTGATTAAGGTTTGCTCGGGCGTTTTGAAGAGCGATTCCGTGATTTATAACGCCAACAAGGAAACCGAAGAAAAGCTTTCCCGTCTCTATGTGCTTCGCGGTAAGGAGCAGATTGAGGTGAAGGAGCTGTACGCCGGCGATATCGGTGCCATCGGCAAGCTTTCCGATACACAGACCGGTGATACGCTTTCCACGAAGGCCAATCCGATCATTTACGATCCGATTAAGGTTTCCGTTCCGTATACGTATGTTCGTTACGAAGCCAAGAACAAGGGCGATGACGATAAGATTTCCCAGGCTCTTTCGAAGATCATGGAAGAGGATAAGACGCTTGCCATCGTTAACGATAAGGAGAACCGTCAGGCGCTCCTTTACGGCATCGGCGATCAGCAGCTTGATGTTACGGTCAGCAAGATCCTGAACCGTTATAAGGCAGAAGTCATCATCAGCAAGCCGAAGATTGCTTACCGTGAGACGATTAAGAAGCAGGTACAGGTTCAGGGACGTCATAAGAAACAGTCCGGCGGCGCAGGCCAGTTCGGTGATGTCATTATGATTTTCGAGCCGTCCGGTGATCTCGATACGCCTTACGTATTCGAAGAGAAGATTTTCGGCGGTTCCGTTCCGAAGAACTTCTTCCCTGCCATTGAAAAAGGTATCCAGGAAAGCGTTCTTGCAGGTCCTCTTGCCGGTTATCCGGTAGTCGGCATCAAGGCAACGCTGATTGACGGTTCCTACCATCCGGTAGACTCCAACGAAATGGCATTCAAGCTTGCTGCCAAGAAAGCTTTCAAGCTCGGCATCATGGATGCCATGCCCATCATTCTCGAGCCGATTTCCACTTTGAAGGTTGTTGTTCCGGATAAGTTCACCGGCGATATCATGGGCGACCTCAGCAAACGCCGCGGCCGCGTGCTCGGCATGAATCCTCTTGCCAACGGCAAGCAGGAAATCGTTGCCGACATTCCGCAGGCAGAACTGTGCGGTTATTCCACGGATCTGCGTTCCATGACCGGCGGTATCGGTGATTATTCGTATGAATTTGCCAGATACGAGCCTGCTACGGCTGACGTTCAGGCTAAGGTAATCGAAGAGTCCGATAAGGTTAAGGACGAGGACGAATAAGTTCGTTTCATGGGTGGCATGGCATCGCCGTGCCACTCATTGTTGTATCATCCCGCTTCGGCGTTAAGAAAAGGAAGTTGAATGTTCTCCAGGTTTTATCCGGCCGAAATGGCGGAATCCAGTTACGATATCGATTACGAAGAACTGTACAGGCAGGGCTACCGCGGTCTGATCTATGACATTGACAACACGCTTGTCGAGCACGGCAACGACGCCAACGAGCAGGTAATTGCACTGTTTAGAAGACTCAATAAGATCGGTTTTCGAATCTGTCTGCTTTCGAATAACCAGGCTCCGCGCGTTCGAAGATTCTACCGCGGCGTTTCCATAAAGGGTGTGAAGCTGCATTACATTTTCAATGCGCACAAGCCGTCGCGAAAGAATTACCGGCGGGCCATGCTCGTGATGGGAACCACGAAAAAGAATACGCTTTTCATCGGAGACCAGCTGTTCACCGATGTATACGGCGCCAACCGGACCGGCATCCGGTCCTTCCTTGTCAAGCCGATCAACAAACGCGAGGAGATTCAGATTGTTCTGAAGCGCCCGCTTGAAAAGGCCGTTTTGTTCTTTTACCGCAAAAACCGTCTCAGAAAACTGAAAAATACGAACATCGTCCTGATCGGTTTCATGGGAAGCGGCAAGGATGCAGTCGGAAAGAAGCTCGCGGAGAAATTCGGATACGAATTCATCGATACGGACCGCCTGATTGAAGAACGGCTCGGAATGACGATACCGGAAATCGTCCGAAGCAAAGGAGAAGAGTATTTCCGGGATCTTGAAACAATCGTATTGAAGGAACTTGTGTTTAAGGGGAAGCAGAACGTCATCTCGACAGGCGGAGGAATGCCTCTTGCACGGAAGAACCAGAAGAGGCTTAGAAAGCTCGGCTATGTCATTTGTCTCGGAATCGAGCCTGAGAACGCGGCGGAACGAATTAAGGACGAGCCGTATCGGGAATTGCTTCCGGCCGATGAAAAGCAGCTTGCCAGAATGGTGACGGAGAGAATGTTCATCTACCGCATGATTGCCCACAGAGTGATCATGACCGACGGACTCAGCACGGACGAAATTGTCGGCGAAGCAGAGCGCTGTCTCTGATTTGCCGCAAAATAAAAAAGACAGGAGGGTATTTCATTATGGGGCGCAAAATTCTGGTCATTAACGGACCGAACTTAAACTTTCTCGGGAGGAGAAATCCTCTTGTATACGGGTATGATACATATGAAGACCTGGTCAATCTGGTCGAGCGTGAAGCGGCGGAGCGCGGCATCTCGGTCGACTGTTTCCAGAGTAACTACGAAGGCGCTTTGATCGACCGGCTGCAGAAGGCTGCCGAGGAAGGCGTCGACGGCGTCATCATCAATCCCGGGGCACTGACCCATTACAGTTACGCCCTCTATGACTGCCTGTTGGATGTTCCCGCTCCGAAAATCGAGGTACATCTTACAGACATCTATAACCGCGAGGCATTCCGCCGCACAAGCGTGACGGCGCCGGCCTGCGAGACCATGATCATGCGCATGGGAATGGACGGCTATGTGGCCGCCATGGACAGATTAATTGAGATTTGGGGAGAAGAGTAAACTATGACAGAAAAGATTGCGAAAGCACTTCGGCTGATTAAGGACTGCGGAGCGGACGGCGTTCTGGTTTCCGATCCGGCCAATATCCGGTATCTTTCCGGCTATACCAACGATACGGGCGTGCTGTTTTTATCCGAAAAGGAGTGTTGTCTTCTGACGGATTTCCGTTTCCTGTATCAGGCTCTTGATGAAGCGAAGGGCTTTCGTGTCATTGACATCGGACGGCAGGGCTATGAACGCCTGATCGGCGAGCTTTGCATGAAGAATTCCGTTAAAAAGCTTGCTTTTGAAAAGCATGTAATGACCTACCG
>CADBTG010000074.1 GCA_902797475.1 uncultured Lachnospiraceae bacterium
ATTTTGATGGGACTTTTTAAGTTCGGCTCTTTGATTAAATATATTCCCTATACGATCACAACCGGTTTCACCGCCGGTATCGCCGTGACGATTGCCGTCGGACAGGTGAAGGATTTCCTCGGGCTTTCGTATCCGGACGGTACGAAGAACGTGGAAACCATCGACAAAGCAGTCAATGTCGTTAAAAACATTTCCTCATGGAATTTTATGGCGCTGCTGATCGGACTTCTTGCCCTTGCCATCCAGATTGTATGGCCGAAGATCAACAAGAAGATTCCGGGCTCCCTGATTGCCGTTATCGTCGGCGTTTTGATTGTTAAGTTTGCCGGACTTAAGGTCAATACCATCGGAGACCTGTATTCCATTTCGAGAAGCCTTCCGAAGTTCACCGCGCCTGCATTTTCGTTCGGGCTTATGAAGGAACTGCTCCCGAGCGCTTTCACAATTGCAATCCTTGCCGGAATCGAATCACTTCTTTCGTGCGTTGTTTCCGATGGCATGATCGGAAGCCACCACAATTCGAATACCGAGCTGATTGCGCAGGGTACCGGTAACATCGCATCCGCTTTGTTCGGCGGCATTCCCGCGACCGGTGCGATTGCGAGAACCGCGGCAAATGTGAAGAACGGCGGTCGTTCCCCGATTTCCGGCATGGTGCATTCCGTGACGTTACTGTTGATTCTTGTCGTTCTGATGCCGTATGCAGCGCTGATTCCGATGCCCGTGATTGCGTCCATTCTTTTCATGGTTGCTTATAACATGAGCGAGTGGAGACATTTCCGTGACATTTGCAAAACCGCACCGAAGAGCGATATTCTGGTGTTACTGCTGACCTTCGGCCTGACTGTCGCATTTGACCTCGTTGTCGCAATCGAGGTCGGCATGGTGCTTGCGGCGTTCCTGTTCTTGAAGAGAATGACCGAGGTAACCGAAATCCGTACCTGGACTTACATTGCCGAGGATGAAAAGCAGACCGACGAGCTTCACGGCCTGAAGCCCGTTCCGAAGGGTGTCAGCGTATACGAAATCAACGGACCGATGTTCTTCGCCGTAGCAGACCGCTTTGCAGACATTACGCTTCAGGAAGAGGATAAGGTTGTCATTCTTCGAATGCGTAACGTTCCGGCCATGGACCTGACGGCGCTTCGAAACCTGACCAATATCTGCATAGCCCTTAAAAAGGCCGGTACGACCGTGCTTCTGTCCCACGTGAACGAGCAGCCGATGAGCGTGATGAAGAAGGCCTGCTTTGACCAGCTGATCGGGGATAAAAACTTCCTGCCGAACATCGACGCAGCGCTTGCAAGAGCGGAGAAGCTGGCGAAGTAAGGGAGAGGGACGGTAAGAGTCATCAGTTTCTGCTTGACAAACGCCGAATGGGTGCTATACTACTGTTAAATCGTTGAAGGAGAAGAGTAAGCTCCGGAGTTCCGACAGAGAAAGGCGCCGCGCAAGCGAGCTGAGAGCGCCGGGGGAAGGAAAGAGCCGAAGACCACCTCCCGAGAGACCCCAATCCGGTCCGGTGATTCCGTTATCGTCACAATGAAGAGGGCTTTCCTTGGAAAGTCAAATAGGGTGGAACCGCGAAGATAATTCGTCCCTGTTGATACCGCCGGTATCGACAGGGCTTTTTGTTTCTTGAGACTTCCCTTGTCTCTTCGGAAACGAAGAAAAAACAGGAGCAAAGGAAGGAAACGGAAGCAAAGGCCCTGCCGAAGGCAAAAAGTAAAAAAGTCAACGAAAAGGAGAACAGACATGAAAATCACTCTCAAAGACGGCTCTTTTAAAGAGTACGACCAGCCGATGCGCATCATCGACATCGCCGCAGACCTGAGCGAAGGACTTGCCCGCATGGCATGTGCCGGCGAAGTGGACGGGAAGGTAGCTGACCTTCGTACCGTCATCAATCAGGACTGCGCATTGAACATTTTAACATTTAACGACGAAGCCGGTAAGGCAGCATACCGTCATACGACCTCGCATGTGCTTGCCGAGGCCGTGAAGAGACTGTATCCCGATGCCAAATGTGCCATCGGTCCGTCCATCGACACCGGTTTCTATTATGATTTCGATATGGAGCCGCTTGACCGCGAAGCTCTGGATGCCATTGAGGCCGAGATGAAGAAGATCATCAAGGAAGGTAACGAGCTTAAGCGCTTCACGCTTTCCCGCGCCGAGGCAATTGCACTGATGGAGAAAAGAGGCGAGCCTTACAAGGTAGAACTGATCAACGATCTTCCTGAGGATGCCGAGCTTTCGTTTTATGACCAGGGCGGTTTCGTGGACCTCTGTGCCGGACCGCATCTGATGAGCACGAAGCCGATTAAGGCGTTCAAGCTGATTTCCTCATCAGGCGCTTACTGGAGAGGCAGCGAGAAGAACAAGATGCTGACGCGTATCTACGGCACGGCTTTCACGAAAAATGCCGACCTCGACGAGTATCTTGCTCATCTTGAGGACATTAAGAAGCGCGACCATAACAGGCTCGGTCGTGAGATGAAGCTTTTCCTGACGGCCGACGTCATCGGTCAGGGACTGCCGCTCTTCACGCCTAAGGGCACGAAGATGATCATGACGCTTCAGAGATGGATTGAAGACCTTGAGGATAACGAATGGGGCTATGTGCGTACGAGAACGCCTCTGATGGCCAAGTCCGACCTCTATAAGATTTCCGGTCACTGGGATCACTACATGGATGGCATGTTCATTCTCAATAAGGATGCCGAAGCCGGCAAGGAAGTCATGGCGCTCCGTCCGATGACGTGTCCGTTCCAGTACTATGTTTACATGAACGAGCAGCGTTCCTACAGAGACCTGCCTTACCGCATGTCCGAGACGAGCACGCTGTTCAGAAA
>CADBTG010000075.1 GCA_902797475.1 uncultured Lachnospiraceae bacterium
CTGACGGTTTCGTGCGATCTGAACTTCCGCAAGAAGCTTTGGTCGAGCGAGAAGGCGCAGAAGGTCATGACCGATCTGATGCAATATGTGGATGTCTGCATCGGCAACGAAGAGGATGCAGAGTAGGTGCTCGGCTTTAAGCCCGCAGGCACCGATGTCACGAAGGGTGATCTGGCACTGGCCGGATATGAGGACATCTTCAAGAGAATGAAGGAACGCTTCGGTTTCCGTTATGTCGTAAGTTCCCTTCGCGAGAGCATTTCCGCATCGGACAACAACTGGTCGGCAGCCATCTATGACGGAAACGAGTTCTATCATTCCCGTACTTATAAGCTGCACATCGTGGACCGGGTCGGCGGAGGCGATTCCTTTGCCGCAGGACTGATTTGCGGACTGATGGACGGAAAGAGCGGAAAGGAAGCCCTGGAATTTGCCGTTGCGGCAAGTGCCTTAAAGCATACGATCCCGGGCGATTTCAACTGTGTTACGAGAAACGAAGTACTTGCCCTTGCCGGCGGAGACGGAAGCGGACGGGTACAGAGATAGAGAAGGGAGAATTATATTATGGCACTGAAGATTCAAAAAGTAACAGATGAGGCATTCGGAACCTACGGCCGGATCGTAACCGGTTATGACACGAAGGAACTTCTTAAGGTTCTTGTCGATACCACTCCCGCACCTGCGGATGCCGTGGTATATGTTCCGTCCGATGCAAACCTTGAGGCAACTCCTGCCATGAAGGATTTCACGCTGAACTGCTACGGCGGAATGCCGATTCAGATCGGCTACTGCAACGGTACGAACACGAAGCTGAACTGCCTTGAGTATCATCGCGACAGCGAGATCGATATTGCGGCTGAGGACTGCATCCTTCTTCTCGCACGTCAGCAGGACTGCATGGGCAAGATGCTTGACACCTCGAAGGTAGAGGCTTTCTTCTGCCCCGCGGGAACCGCCGTTGAATTATATGCAACCACGCTTCATTATGCTCCCTGCAGCGCTAAGAAGGGTGACCACTTCCGCGTAGTCATCATTCTTCCGAAGGGAACGAACCTTGAGAAGCCCGCCATCACCGTGAGAAATGACGATGATGCAAGACTTTTCGCAGCAAACAAATGGCTGATTGCCCATCCCGAAGCTTCCGAGGCAGGCCAGGGCGCCGTCATCGGACTTACCGGAGTGAACATCGATATTGCAGACCTGATTTAACCCGTGTCCGTGATTTCTGAACAAGGAGAGAGAAGACCATGAAATGTCCGTTTTGCGGTGATGAAAACACCAAGGTAATCGATTCCAGACCTTCCGAAGAAACCAACGCCATCAGACGTCGCAGACAATGCGAGAAGTGCAGCAAGCGTTTTACCACCTATGAGAAGGTGGAAACCATTCCGCTTGTTGTCATCAAAAAAGGCAATGTGCGGGAAGCATACGACCGCTCGAAGATTGAGGCCGGCGTATTCCGTTCCTGTCACAAGCGTCCGATCAGCGTATCCCAGATTACGCAGCTTGTGGACGAGGTGGAGAATGCCATCTTCAATATGGAGGAAAAGGAAATCCCGAGCTCCAAAATCGGCGAACTCGTCATGGACAAACTGAAAAGCCTGGATGCCGTAGCGTATGTCCGTTTTGCTTCGGTTTACCGTGAATTCAAGGATGTCGGAACCTTCATGGATGAATTGAAGAAGCTTCTCGATCACGACGATGTGAAAAAGTTACAATAATACTTCGGTTTTTTGTGGCATTTGCCAAAAGAAATCTGATTAAGACCTGCGAAGGAACAGCATTTTCCAAAAGAAAATGCTGTTTTTTTGTAGGCAAATGCCATAGTTTTCGCCGCTGTGACCCGCTACACTTTTTTATGGAAAATACTACGAAAGGAGTCACAGCATGTATTGTAAGATTACAAGCCTTGCGCTTAAAGGCATTGAGGCGGGAATCGTCTCGGCCGAGGTGGATGTCGGAAACGGGCTTCCGGGAATCAATATGGTCGGATTTCTGTCGGCGGAGGTCAGGGAAGCGAGGGAACGGGTGCGGGTTGCCCTTCGAAATTCCGGCTATCCTTTGCCCGCTAAAAAGATTACGGTGAATCTGTCACCGGCCGATATGCGAAAGGAGGGGACGGCCTTTGATCTCGCGATTGCCATGGGAATCCTGTGCGGGCTCGGCATCATCCCGGAGGAGTTGCTTCGGGACTGTTGCTTTATCGGAGAACTCGGCCTTGACGGGAAGATCCGTGCGGTGCCCGGCGTGCTGTCGTGCACATTTGCCGCAAAGGAAGCCGGATTGAAACGGATTTTCGTGCCGGCGGACAATGCGCAGGAATCCGCGATGGTGGACGGCATTGAAACATACGGGCCGCAGACGCTTAACGAAGCATTGGATTTCTTCATCGGGACCGGGGAGCAGGAGCCGGTCGTACGGGATTTCAGACCGCAACGGGCAGAATTATCGGAGGATTTCTCGGATATCAGAGGCCAGTATCTCGGCAAGCGTGCGGCCGTGATTGCCGCGGCAGGCGGGCATAATCTGTTACTGCTCGGACCGCCCGGCTCGGGAAAGACGATGCTTGCAAGAAGAATCCCGGGAATCCTTCCGCCGCTAAGTCTTGAGGAGAGCATGGAACTGACGAAGATTTATTCGGTCGCCGGCATGTTTCGCCCCGAGGACGGGAGAATCCTGAAGCGCCCGTTTCGGAATCCGCATCATACGTGCAGCATCGCCGGAATGGCCGGCGGAGGCGGGCACCAGCCGGTGCCGGGGGAGATTACGCTTGCCACGAAAGGGGTTTTATTCCTGGACGAATTTCCCGAGTTTAAGCGGGAAAGCATTGAGGCGCTCCGGCAGCCGCTTGAAGAGCACCGGATCGTGATATCGAGGTTGTACGGGAACTATGAGCTGCCGGCGTCGTTTCTTTTGGTGGCCGCGATGAATCCGTGCCCGTGCGGGTATTATCCGGACCGAAACCGCTGTACCTGCTCGCCGGACCGGATTCGCAGGTACCGGGGGCGTGTCAGCCATGCGATATTAGACCGGATCGATCTGTGCGTCGAGCTGTCCGCCGTGCCGATCACGGAGCTGTCCAAGGAGGAAAAGGGTGAATCAAGCGAGTCGTTACGCCAAAGGGTGGAAGCCTGCCGGCGTGTCCAGGAGGAACGGTACCGTGATGAGAGCTTTTCACTGAATGCCGAGATCCCGGGGGCGCTTCTGGACGTTTTCTGCAACATGACGGATACGGCAAATGAGAGGCTGATCCGGGCATTTGTCAAAAAGGGCTTCAGCGCGCGGCTATATGACCGGATTCGGCGCGTTTCGCGAACCGTTGCGGACCTCGAAGGCTCCGAAATCATTAAGGAGGAACATGTCTCGGAAGCGGTCATGTATCATGCGATGGAAGGAGGTTTCAATCGGGAATATGGCGGATTCTTATGATTGCTGGCTCGCCTGTGCGGTGAACACGGCGGAACATATCGAAAAGCTTCTTTCGCATTTTCAAACGGCTAAAGAGGTGTTCGAAGCGGATGAGAAGGAGATACGGGCGCAGAGCTTTCTCGGGGAAGCGGAGATTGCATACCTGACCGATCCCCGCAAGGAAAGCAACATGGAGATGCAGAGCCGTTTCGTCGGGCAAAACGGCATCCGCGCGGTCCGCTTTGATGAGGAGGGGTATCCGGAGCGCTTTTTATCGCTTGCGGACCGTCCGTATTGCATTTTCCTGCAGGGGAAGCTTCCGGATAAGGAGCTTCCGGCACTTGCCGTTGTCGGTTCGAGAAGGCCGAGTATATACGGAGAGGAGATGACGGAGGATTTCGCGGGCGCGCTTGCCGGCGCGGGCGTTGTCATCATAAGCGGCGTTGCGATGGGCATCGACGGCATATCCCATAAGGCTGCGCTTCAGGCGGGCGGCATGACCGTCGGAATTCTCGGTTCCGGCATCGGCGTGCCTTATCCGAAGGAGAATTGGACGCTATATCGGGAAATGTGCGAGAAGGGGTGCGTGATGTCGGAATACGGACCGGGGGTACCGCCGCTTAAGTATCATTTTCCACACAGAAACCGCCTGATTTCGGCTCTGTCGGACGGCATTCTGGTCGTGGAGGCGGCCGAGCGGAGCGGCACGCTGATTACGGTTGACCGCGGACTCGAGCAGGGAAAGGAGATTTATGTCATTCCGGGGCGCATCGGAGACCGAATGAGTGCGGGCTGTCTGCAGCTCATCAAACAGGGGGCCAGGCTTGTTACGGATCCTTATGAAATCGCGTCGGATTTGGCGAAAATCGTACAAAACAGGTTGCAAAATGAAACAAATCGGGAAGAAGGGGTGAAGAAGTCTAAAAACAGCAAACAAACCATTGAATTATCGAAAAAATCTGAAAATGGCAATTTGGGGCTTGCAAGCGATGAAAAAGTAGTGTATGATTTGTGTCGTTTGGACACCCGGCACTTCGATTCGCTGTTGCAGGGAAGCGGTTTGTCAGTCGCGCGTCTTTCGGAAATCCTTTTCGGCCTGCAGTCGAAAGGACTTATCCGGCAAACCGTGCCAAACTATTATTCCGTTACCGGTTTCGGAGGATACAATGGCTAAAAATCTGGTGATTATGGAGTCGCCCGCCAAGGCGAAGACCGTTAAGAAATATCTCGGATCCAATTATGAAGTGCTTGCTTCGGGCGGGCACGTGAGAGACCTGCCGAAGAGTTCACTCGGCGTCGATGTCAACGCGGATTTTGATCCGCATTACATTACGATCCGCGGCAAAGGCGATGTTCTGGCCGCGCTTCGAAGAGAAGTAAAGAAGGCCGACAAAATCTATCTCGCAACCGACCCGGACCGCGAGGGAGAGGCAATTGCATGGCATTTGCTGGAGGTTTTGAAGACCGATCCGAAGAAGACATACCGGATCACGTTCAACGAAATCACAAAGAACGCCGTTAAAAATTCGATGAAAAATGCCAGAGAGATCGACATGAATCTCGTGGACGCCCAGCAGGCCAGAAGAATTCTGGACCGCATGGTCGGATATGAAATCAGCCCGATTCTCTGGGGCAAGGTCAAAAGAGGCCTGAGCGCAGGCCGCGTGCAGTCGGCTGCACTCCGCATGATCTGTGACAGAGAGGCGGAAATCGGCGCATTTGTCAAAGAAGAATACTGGACCCTGAGCGGTGACTTCACGGCGGAAGGCGAAAAGAAGCCCGTGAGCGCCGTATATTACGGAAAGAAAAAGAAGGCCGAACTGAAGAAGGAGGCCGACTGCGATAAGGTTTTGGAGGCCGTTAAGGATGCTAAGTTCACCGTGACCGAGGTGAAGGAGGGCGAGAGAAGAAAGAACGCCCCGCTTCCGTTCACGACGAGCACGCTTCAGCAGGAAGCCGCCAAGACGCTTAATTTCACAACGCAGAAGACGATGCGCGTCGCGCAGCAGCTTTATGAAGGCGTTGATGTAAAAGGACACGGGACACTCGGTCTGATCACATACCTCCGTACCGATTCGACGAGAATCTCCGAGGAGGCCGATGCAGCCGTTAAAAAGTATATTGCAGATGAAATCGGAAAGGATTATCTCGGCGGCGCAGCTAAGGCACAGGGCGGCGATCGGAGAATCCAGGATGCGCACGAAGCCATCCGTCCGTCCTATGTGGAACTGACGCCTGACGCTTTGAAGAACGATCTTTCGAAGGAACAGCTGAGACTGTATCAGCTGATCTGGAAGAGATTCGTCGCAAGCCGCATGAAAGACGCCGTATACGCTTCCACGACTTTGAAAATCGAAGGAAACGGCCATGTCTTCACCGGTAATTTCAGTTCCGTGAAGTTTGACGGATACGAAAAGGTATACAGTTTCTCCGACGACGAAGAGAAGACGGCGAAGAAGGGAAGGATTCCCGCAGTCGGAACCGTATTTGCTTCGGCCGTGCTTACGAAAGAACAGCATTTCACGCAGCCCCCGTCGCATTTTACAGAGGCGAGCCTCGTTAAGACTATGGAGGAAACCGGAATCGGACGGCCGAGCACCTATGCGCCGACGATTACGACGCTTCTTTCGAGACATTATGTCAGCAAGGAAGGAAAGGCGCTGTTCGTGACCGATCTCGGCGAGGCCGTTAACGAATTGATGAAGCAGGCTTTCCCGTCCATCGTGGCGACTGATTTCACGGCCACCATGGAAACGCTTCTCGACGGCGTGGAAGAGGGAAATGTGCAGTGGAAGAACGTTGTCCGCAATTTCTACCCCGATCTTCACGAAGCCGTGAAGGAGGCGCAGGACAGCCTGAACAATGTTAAGATTGCGGATGAAGTGTCCGATGTTGTCTGCGAACTCTGCGGACGGCAGATGGTATATAAATACGGACCTCACGGCAAATTCCTTGCCTGCCCGGGTTTCCCGGAGTGCCGGAACACGAAGCAGATTTTGGAGCGTACCGGAATTCCGTGCCCGAAGTGCGGAAAGGAACTTGTGATGCGGCGTACCCGTAAGGGCAGACGCTATTTCGGTTGCGAGGGTTACCCGGAATGTGATTACATGTCCTGGCAGAAACCCTGAACAGGAGCGGATTATGAGCGTACAATTACTGGATAAAACGAGAAAGCTTCAGAAACTTTTACATAACAACCAGAGCTCGGACAAGGTCGTTTTCAATGACATCTGCGAAGTGTTGAAGCAGGTGCTTGAGTCGAATGTTTTGGTGCTGAGTCGCAGGGGAAAGGTTTTGGGCAGCGGCAAACGCGATGAAATCCCGCCGCTTTCCGGACTGATTAAGGATGCGGTCGGAAGCCATATCGACAACGACATGAACGAGCGGCTTTTGAGCATTCTTTCGACAAAGGAAAATCTGAACCTGCAGATGCTCGGCTTCGATACCGAGGCAAGCGAGAAATATTCCGCAATTGCAGCACCGATTGACATCGCAGGGAACCGGAACGGCACGCTTTTCATGTACCGTGTAAGCAAGCCGTATTCGATTGACGACATCATCCTTGCCGAATATGCGACAACGGTTGTCGGCCTTGAGATTGTCCGCTCAAAGAACGAAGAGTCCGCCGCAGTGCTTCGCGGACAGAAGGTTGCGGAATCCGCATTTGCCTCACTTTCCGTGATGGAAGCCGAAGCTGTCCGTCAGGTATTTGACGAGTTACAGGGAACCGAAGGCATTCTTGTCACAAGCCGTGTGGCCGACAAGGCACGCATTACCCGTTCGGTCATCGTGAACGCGCTTCGTAAGCTCGAAAGCGCCGGCGTCATCGAGTCCCGTTCGTCCGGCATGAAGGGTACGTACATTAAAGTTTTAAACGATAACATTTTCGCCTTCCTGACACCCGATCAGCAGTAGAAAAAGCTCTGAAAATTCTGCTTGCAATACGGTTGCGGTTATGCTATATTGTTTTAGTCTGAGAAATCACGCGCACGGATGTCTGACCGGTGCCGAAAGGTCGTCAGAATAACCGTCGCGGAAGTAAAAAACCACAAGGAGGTATATAACGATGAGCGTTATATCAATGAAGCAGTTGCTTGAGGCCGGCGTACATTTCGGCCATCAGACAAGAAGATGGAACCCTAAGATGGCTCCGTACATTTATACCGAGAGAAACGGTATCTACATCATCGACCTTCAGAAGTCCGTCGGCAAGGTTGACGAAGCTTACAATGCTGTTAAGAACATTGTAAAGGAAGGCGGAAAGATCCTTTTCGTCGGAACGAAGAAGCAGGCTCAGGATTCCGTTAAGGTAGAAGCTGAGCGTTGCGGCATGTACTATGTAAATGAGAGATGGCTGGGCGGCATGCTCACCAACTTCAAGACCATTCAGTCCCGTATTGCAAGACTGAAGGCAATCGAGGTTATGTCCACCGACGGTACCTTCGATGTTCTTCCCAAGAAGGAAGTTATCGGTCTTAAGAAGGAATGGGAGAAGCTCGAGAAGAACCTCGGCGGTATCAAAGAGATGAAGCGCATCCCCGATGCCATCTTTGTTGTAGATCCCAAGAAGGAAAGAATCTGCGTACAGGAAGCTCACATCCTCGGAATCCCGTTGATCGGCATTGCCGACACGAACTGCGATCCCGATGAGCTTGACTATGTAATCCCCGGTAACGATGACGCTATCCGTGCCGTTAAGCTTATCGTAAGCAAGATGGCCGATGCCGTAATCGAGGCCAA
>CADBTG010000076.1 GCA_902797475.1 uncultured Lachnospiraceae bacterium
ACTGTGACGATAGTAATCCGCTGAATGGTACCACGAAATATCAGGAACGTGGTACGAAGCCGGGTTGTTCTGAAATGTAGTACCATGCTATTGCAGTTGCGTGGTACGAAAACCGCGAAAGCAGAAGCTTAGTACCATCCCTTGCCAGATGCATGGTACTAACGCTGGCTTTTCTGAAATGTAGTACCATATTTCTGCAGACTCATGGTACGAAAACCGCAAAAACAGGGTTTTCGGTACCACAATCGCCTCGCTGAAAGGATGATTGTCGTTTCCGCCCCGAATTATAGCATTTTTTTGAAAAAAAGTGAAGATTTTTAGTGTATTTCCCCGGAAAATGTGATACAATAACGCTATATATAGTACTATGCCTTGCGACAGAGACACTACATCCGCCAACAGCGGGTTTTACATTGTGATACGAACGAAGGAGATGCCATGATTGCATTTTTGCGCGGAGAATTATACGGAACGACAGACAATTCGGCAATCGTGGAATGTAACGGTGTCGGATATGAGGTGACGATGTCCGGAAACAATCTGGAGAATCTTCCTGATCCCGGGGAGAACGTTCTGATTCATACCTATCTTAACGTGAATGAAAATACCGGTGTCAACCTGTTCGGGTTTCTCGAACGGGAAGACCTTAAGATGTTTAAGCAGCTGATTACCGTAAGCGGTGTCGGACCGAAGGTGGCCGTGGGCATTCTCGGAACGCTTCCGTCAAAGGAACTCGGCTATGCCATCGTAACCGACAACGCAAAGGCCATTTCGAAGGCTCCCGGCGTCGGCAGCAAGCTGGCGAGCAAGATTATCCTCGAGCTGAAGGATAAAGTATTTCCGACGGAAATCGTGCCGGAGGAACTGCCCGGAAAGACGGAGAGTGCCGACAGTGCGGATATGGCCGAAGCCGTGGACGGACTTGTAGCCCTCGGGTACAGCAAAAAGGATGCCGAGAAGGCCGTGAAGAAGGCAGCAAAGCCGGATATGACGGCCGAGCAGATATTGAATGCCGCATTCGCATATCTGTAAGGTTAAGGATTGAGACATGGCACGAAGAATCATTACAACCGAGAAAATCAGCGAAGATGTGAAAATCGAATCTTCCCTGCGGCCGAGTTATCTGGCGGATTACATCGGGCAGGAAAAGCTGAAGTCCACTTTGTCAATATACATTGAAGCTGCGAAGAAGAGAGGGGAGCCGCTCGACCATGTGCTTTTGTTCGGACCTCCCGGACTCGGCAAGACGACGCTTGCACACATCATCGCTAACGAGATGGGCGTTGACATCAAGACGACCTCCGGACCTGCGATTGAAAAGCCGGGCGACATCGTGGCAGTCATCAAAGGACTGCGCGAGGGCGACATTCTTTTCATCGACGAGATTCACAGACTGAACCGTCAGGTCGAGGAAATCCTGTATTCCGCAATGGAAGACTTTTTCATCGACGTCGTCATCGGAACCGGCGGGACCAATGCGAAGTCGATGCACATTAAGCTTCCGAAGTTCACGCTGATCGGAGCCACGACGAGGGCCGGCATGCTGACCGCGCCGCTCCGTGACCGATTCGGTGTCGTGAGCCGGATGGAATTTTATAACGTTGACGAACTGACGACAATCATCCGCAATTCCGCGAAGGCACTACGCGTGCCAATCGAAGATGAAGGAGCCATTGAGCTTGCGCGTCGCTCCCGCGGAACGCCGAGACTGGCCAACCGCTTCCTAAAGCGCGTGCGTGATTTCGCGCAGGTCGGCGGCGACGGAAAGATTACCGAAAAGCTTGCGAAGGAGGCACTCGACCTTCTGGAGGTCGACAGCATCGGTCTCGATCATATCGACCGAGCCATTCTTCGCACGATGATTGACAAATTCGACGGCGGCCCGGTGGGTACCGCCGCAGTAGCTACTACCATAGGGGAGGACCAGGGAACCATCGAGGATGTTTACGAACCGTATCTGGTGCAGATCGGATTCATCCTCCGCACGCCGAGAGGGCGTGTATGCTCGAAAACTGCTTATGAACATTTGGGAATTCCATTTTCCGATAAGAAGTAAATCCACGGGAGGCTGTTATGAACAATCGAACGCAAGCGGAGGTTATCATCAACGGAAAGCAGTACAGCATCATCGGCTGTGAGAGCGAGGAATACCTGCAGAAGGTGGCGTCTTACATCAACAGCAAGTACTCCGAAATCCGGGCCCAGAAATGGTTTAAGGAAGTCAGCCCGGATATGCGCGAGGTTGTGCTGCAGATCAACATCGCCGACGACTACTTCAAGATGAAGAGCAAACTTGCGCAGGTAAGCGAAGAGGCTGAGGAGCGGGACAATGAGATTTATCGCCTGAAGCATGATTTGATTGCCGCTCAGGGAGAGGCTCAGGAACTGCAGCGCAAGTTAGAGAAGCTTCAGCAGGCCAATATGGACGAGCAGAAGAAGAGCGTGCGTCTGGAGACCGAACTGAATGGATATCGAAAGAAATACAACTGAAGTTGAGCTGCTGGCGCCGGCGGGGTCCGTGGAAACCCTTAAGGCCGTCATAGAAGCGGGGGCCGATGCCGTCTATATCGGCGGTACGAGATTCGGCGCCCGCGCTTATGCAGACAATCCGGAGGAGGATGTACTTCTTTCGGCCATCGACTATGCACATCTTCGGGGCGCAAAGGTCTATCTGACCGTGAACACGATTCTGACCGACCGTGAGATGGCCGAATTATATGATTATCTGAATCCATATTATCAAGCGGGACTGGATGCCGTCATCGTACAGGATTTCGGTGTTCTGTCCTTTTTGCGTTCACATTTTCCTCTGCTTCCCGTGCACATCAGCACGCAGATGACCGTAACCGATGCAGAAGCCGCGGATTTGTTTGACGAAGGCGTGACGCGGATTGTTCCGGCAAGAGAGCTTTCGCTTTCGGAAATCGCGGACATGAAAAGAAAGACCGGCAAGGAGTTGGAAATCTTCGTTCACGGGGCGCTTTGTTACTGCTATTCGGGGCAGTGCCTCCTGTCCTCCTTAATCGGCGGCCGGAGCGGAAACCGCGGACGCTGTGCGCAGCCATGCAGGAAAATGTACCGCTACGAGGAAGGAAGCGAAACCCGTAAGGGTTATCTGTTAAGCCCGAAGGACCAGTGCATGCTGTCGAAGCTGCACGAACTTCTGGCAATCGGGGTGCACTCCTTAAAGATTGAGGGGCGCATGAAGAGCACCGCTTATGCGGCCGGTGTGACGGCAGTCTATCGGAAGTGGATTGACCGTTATTATGAGCTCGGTGACCGACGCTACCGGGAGTACC
>CADBTG010000077.1 GCA_902797475.1 uncultured Lachnospiraceae bacterium
CGAATACGATGACCGCGGAAACATCGGTAAGCGTTATCGCCGTCAGGATGAAATCGGTACGCCTTACTGCGTAACCTACGATTTCGATTCCGAGACCGACGGTTGCGTAACCGTCCGTGACCGTGACACGATGGAGCAGGAGAGAATTAAGATTGAAGACCTGAAATCTTATTTCGCTTCCAAATTTGAGTGGTAAACGAGAGCAATGATTCCGGCGAAAGCCGGTAATAAAACAAGAGCCCTGAGGCTCGGTGAAAGCGTAGCTTTCAATCGACCGAAGGGCTCTTGCTTTATTATGAGCAGCCGCAGGCTGCAGAATCATTGCCGAGTGCGCGTACAGGAGTAACAGCCCGTTCCGAACGGCACGGGCTGTTACTCCTGAGTGGGGAGTTTTCCGGCTCCACCACTAGTATAAAAGCAAGAGGGGCATACCCGGGACATGAATTTGCCCGCGGGTATGCCCCTTTTCCGGTTTCACCGCAAATCAAGAAGCAAGAGGGGCATACCGGGGACGTGAAACAGTCCGCGGGTATGCCCTTTTTCGGATTTTGCTGCTAGTCAACCGGGAAACACAACTTTCACTATGCCCCGGCAGTGTACCCGTCCTATCTCCCTGCCTTCATAACCTTCTTGTTCTCGTACATCCTTGTGTCGGCGCGGCGGAAGATTGCGCCGTAATCGTCGCCGAGGTGTTCGTTGCAATCGGCGATTCCGGACGCGATGGAAATGCGATCCACGGGCGTGGACTCCGGATCGGCCTGAATGGCTTCCATCTGGTGCCGCATTTCGGCAAGCCGCTCGTAGCGCTGTGCATAGTCGTCGTGCACCGCAATCGCAATGAATTCATCACCGCCGATGCGGAAGACGGGACTGTGCTTAAAGGTGTTGCAGATCAGTTTGCAGCACTTCTTGATGTACTCGTCGCCGGCTTCGTGCCCGAGCTCGTCGTTAATCTGCTTAAGGTAATTGATATCGAAGCAGACAACCGCAAACGGCTCATAATCTCCGCTGATCATCCGGGAATCAAGCCCCTTCACATAGCGGTCGTAGGCCGTGCGGTTTTTGACAAATGTGAGCGAATCCTTTTCCATCAGCATGGAAAGCTTGGCATTCAGTGCCGTCAGCTGCATGTTGCGCCGGTAGGAAACAAGCGCCTGATTGAAAAGGCTTTCACATATCTCAAAATAGCGTTCCCGAAGCCAGTCGTAGCAGTCCGTGAAAACGATATAACCGCAGACGAAGCTCTCGTAATAAACGGGAACGAAATAGTACATATGATTCGGTCCCTTCGGGTCATCCTCCGGCAGAAGCTGCGAGGTCGAGAATACGCCCGTAAACACTTCGTGGCCGTCATTTTTCGCCACTATCGTATCCATCAGATCCGCATACTTGTACTGCGGATAGCCCGCGATATCGGCAAACGAGAAATCCACCACATGCGGATCCATAATCACATAGAACGTATCGCCCTCCTGCCCCATAGGTACCAGGAAGAACTTCTGAAGCTTTTCCTTCAGATCGTGATAATCAACAGCCTGAATGATTTCGTGTTCCATCGAATGGAACCGGTTCGCTACCATGTCCGACGACATGAAATGTCTCGGAATGCCCCGTGCGGCTGCGCGCCTTCTTTCGTCATCGGAGCGGCATTCCAGGCATCCGCAGCTTTCGCCGGGATGGAATACACAGTCAACAAACTGTTCGTCAGGAGCCTCTTCTCCGGAGGTCAGCTTTTTGAACAAAGCGGCCGCCTGTTCACCGATCGTATCGTAGCACTGGTCAACGGATGCGATGGAAGGATAGAAATTCTGCCCGTCCTCCTGAAAATCAAAACCGGTCACGATGGCACTGTCGATTGGGAGCCCGAGATCGGTGAAAATGTAACTGACGGTTTCGGCAAGCTGGTCGTTCGCACAGATGTACGCATCCGGAAGCTTTCCGTTACGCATGCGGGCCATGAACTCGTACATGACCATGCCGATTTCCCAGTTCGAGTAGTAAACA
>CADBTG010000078.1 GCA_902797475.1 uncultured Lachnospiraceae bacterium
GGTTGCCGTAATCGGTTCCGGTCCTGCGGGACTGACCTGCGCGGGCGACCTTGCAAAGCTCGGCTACAGCGTTACAATCTTCGAAGCACTTCATAAGCCCGGCGGCGTATTGGTATATGGCATTCCGGAGTTCCGTCTTCCCAAGGACGGTGTCGTGATTCCGGAGATTGAGAACATCAAAAAGCTCGGCGTGGAAATCGAAACCAATGTCATTGTCGGCAAATCCGTTACGATTGACCAGCTGATTGAGGACGAGGGCTACGAGGCCGTATTTGTCGGTTCCGGTGCAGGTCTTCCGAAGTTTATGGGAATCCCCGGCGAGCAGGCGAACGGCGTATATTCCGCCAATGAGTATCTGACAAGAAGCAACCTGATGAAAGCTTTCTCTGAGAACAGCGATACGCCGATCATGCGTGCCAAATGTGTGGCTGTCGTCGGCGGCGGCAACGTTGCGATGGATGCGGCAAGAACCGCACTCCGTCTCGGTGCCGAGACCCATATCGTATACAGAAGAAGCGAAGCAGAGCTTCCGGCCCGTGCCGAAGAGGTTCACCATGCGAAGGAAGAGGGCATTGTCTTCGATCTTCTCTGCAACCCCGAAGAGATTCTGGTGGATGATAACGGCTGGGTAAAAGGCATCCGTTGCATCCGCATGGAACTCGGCGAGCCCGATGCATCCGGACGCCGCAGTCCTATAGAGATTCCGGGTTCCCAGTTTGTCATCGATGCCGACATGGTCATCATGGCACTCGGAACGAGTCCGAACCCGCTTCTTACAAGCACCACGAAGGGACTTGACGTCAACCGTCGCGGCGGTCTCATTATCAATGAGGAATCGTGCATGACGACGAGAGACGGCGTATTTGCCGGCGGAGATGCCGTAACAGGCGCTGCCACCGTCATCCTCGCCATGGGCGCCGGAAAAGCAGCGGCAAAGGGCATTGACGAGTACCTGAAAGCGAAAGCGTAAGGTTTCACATTTTCCGCGATACAATTTTATATTAGGGAGGTACAGCATATGTACTATATCATCCTTTCGGTTGCCGTATTGGTAATGTTGTATGTAATGATTACGTATGTAAGGATTAAGAAAATGCCTGAGGGCACTCCCATGATGATTAAACTGGCCGGGATTATACGCGGCGGTTCGAAAACGTTTCTTCGGATTCAGTTTCGGACAGTCGCCGTTGTTGTTGTGTTCCTGGCCATTGTTTTTTCTCTTTTCATTGAGACGTGGAGCGGCCTGACATTCCTGCTCGGAGCCACGATGAGTTCGGCGGTGTGCATTCTCGGCATGCAAAGCGCTACACACGCGAATGTGCGCACAACCGACCGTGCGCGGAATACGTTCTCGGTCGGTGAAACCGTGAAGGTGGCACTGATGGGCGGAAGCATATCCGGTCTTGCAGTGCAGGCGTGCGGGACGTTCGGACTTGTCCTGATTCTCTGCATCCGCGGCGGCATTGATCCGGCGGCATCCGGCTACGGGCTGATTAAGCTGTCGGCCTGCAACCCGACAATTATGATGACGACCACCTATGCGCTCGGCTGTTCCATCGTTGCGATGTTCAACCGTGTGTCAGGCGGAAACTTCACAAAGGCAGCGGATATTTCCTCGGATATCCTCGCGAAGGTAAGGCACGACATGCCGGAGGATGATCACCGCGTGCCGAACGTCATGGCGGATTTCTGCGGCGACAACGTTAATGATATCGCAGGCAACTGTTCCGACCTCCTCGAAAGTTACGTGGCGACGATTGCGGCAACGCTTGCGATTGCGGTGTCCGTCTATAACAAATCGGAAACGGCCGCGAAGAGCCTGTTCAACGCGACGATTCTCTTCCCGATTCTTCTTGCGGGCTGTGGCCTTTTGAGCTGCCTGATCGGAATCCTGATTGTGACCATCCGGAAAATGAGCGACAATCCGTCGAAGGAACTTGATCTCGCCACGTACATTTCCGCGGGGCTCACAATGCTCGGCGGTCTCGGGATTTCCTATTACGTATTCGCCGGCGAAGAACTCTATGACAGTTTCAAACTCGGCTGGGCATCCCCGTTCATCGCGGCGCTTCTCGGTATCGGTGTCGGTGTGGCAATCGGAAAGATTACCGAGTTCTATACCTCGGGCGATTATAAGCCGACAAAGGGTGTGGCCGGAGCTGCTCCGGAAGGACCAGCTTTCCTTGTTACCCTCGGCGACGCGCTCGGAAGCCGGAGCGTTCTGGTACCGTGCCTCTGCATCGCGCTTGCAACGTTTGCTTCGTTTAAAATCTGCGGCATCTACGGCATTTCCATCGCCGCACTCGGCATGCTTTCCTTCGTCGGGACGACGGTTTCGATCGATGCGTTCGGTCCGATTTCCGACAATGCAGGTGGTCTGGCGGAAGCCTGTGAGCTCGACCCGAAATGCCGTGAGATCACCGATAAGCTGGATGCCGTGGGAAATACGACGGCAGCCATCGGCAAGGGCTTTGCCATCGGTTCCGCAGCACTTGCAACGGTTTCCTGGATTACCTCCTTCGTAAGCGGGTATTCTTCGGGCGAGCCGGTACTCAACATCGCATCCGCAGTCGTCATGGCCGGCGCGATCATCGGCGTTGCCCTGGTAGAATACTTCTCTGCAATGCTTACGAAAAATACGATCGATTCCGCTGTTTTGATGGCCGACGAAGGCGAGCGGCAGCTTGACGGCATTCTTTCGGGAACGGCAGAGCCGGATTACAACCGCTGCATCGAGCTGGCGACCCGTGAGGCGCTTAAAAAGATGACGGTTCCGTCCACGATTGCGATCTTCGTGCCGATTGTCGGAGGACTTCTGTTCGGCCTTGAATTTGTCGGAGGCGTGCTGATCGGATCGACGCTTGCCGCAATTCCGAAGGCAATCTTCATGGGCAACTCGGGCGGTGCTTTCGATAATGCGAAGAAGTACATCGAGGGCGGTAACCTCGAAGGACACGGCAAAGGTTCCGCGGCGCACAAGGCAGCCGTCATCGGCGACACGATCGGCGACACGCGTAAGGACGTTGTCGGCGTGGCGCTTGACATCTTCATCAAGATGATGAGCACGGTAGCGAATACCCTGGTTTCGGTTCTTCGTAATGTGGCGCTGTTTAAGTAGCGCATTAGATAATATTTTCCAATTTTATTAGATAAAATAAACTATGTTCAAGTGCCTTTTTTGCGGGTAAAATGGAATCATCCAAGAGAAGAAACGGGGTAATTTGAATCACGAAAGAGGAATAAGACTCCGGAAGCCCGAGGCGGCTTGCCGGTCGGAATACAGATTACGGAAAGGAAGATGATATGGATAATTTCAGCTTTTATGCACCCACTTATTTTGCATTCGGAAAAGGCGCTGAGAACCGTGCGGGCGAGCTTGTTAAGCAGTTCGGCGGCACGAAGGTGTTGATTCATTACGGCGGCGGTTCCGTCGTACGTTCAGGCCTTCTCGACCGCGTGAAGAAGTCTCTTTCGGAGGCCGAAATCGGCTTTGTCGAGCTCGGCGGCGTAAAGCCCAATCCGAGAAGCGGACTTGTATATCAGGGAATCGATCTTTGCAGACAGGAGGGCGTGGATTTCATTCTCGCAGTCGGCGGCGGCAGCACGATTGACTCTTCGAAGGCAATTGCGGCCGGCACGCTTTACGACGGCGATTTCTGGGATTTCTATGAAGGAAAGCCCGTTACGAAGGCACTTCCGGTCGGCACGGTTCTGACAATTGCGGCTGCCGGTTCCGAAGGCTCTCCCGACTCCGTCATCACGAAGGAAGACGGCATGTTCAAGCGCGGCGCAAGCGGCCCTGCTTACCGCCCGAAATTCTCCATCATGAATCCGGAATTGACCTGCACGCTTCCGCCTTACCAGACCGCTGCCGGCGCAACCGACATCATCGCGCAC
>CADBTG010000079.1 GCA_902797475.1 uncultured Lachnospiraceae bacterium
CCGCAAGGTTTTGGAACTTTGCGGGCGGGGAGGAGCCCGGCGGAACAAGGCGGATTGCGGAACTGATAGCGGTGGCATTTGCCGTCGGCATCATTTGCGGAGCGGCTTACCTGATGCAATACCTCATGAAACGGGCGGAAGAGCGGCGAAGTAAGGAGGCGGAACGCCTCAGAAAGTCTTTGTTAAGTGAGATGCACGAAAAGCAGCTGAACCGCGAGATGGCGAAGCAGTCCTTTACGGCCGAGCGGAATGCCAGACTTTTGGAGCGGGAGAATATCAGCCGCAACATCCATAACAGCGTCGGACATTCCATCACCGCGGCGATCATGACACTCGATGCGGCGGATATGCTTTTTGAGGCAAAGCCCGACGAAGCGAGAAAACGGATGAACGAGGCCAACGAGCGCATCCGCGGAAGCCTTGATTCCATAAGAAGCGCTGTCCGGGCGCTCGATGACGAGGGTGGGACCGTTCGGATTTCCGACCTTCGGCGTTATCTTGAGAATACCGTCGAAGGCATCACGATGGACACCGATTTGAATGTCAGCTGCTCCTATGAGCTGTTTTCGGAGGACATCCTGATTCCGAAGGAGCATGCGGAGTTTCTCACGGGTGCCCTGCAGGAATGCCTCTCGAACGGAATCCGCCATGGCGCAGCGACTCGGTTTTCTGTTACGCTTCTTGCCGATGCCGCTCATATCAGAATGACGGTTGCCGACAACGGCAGCAGTGATTTTACCGAAAGCAACCGCGAAGAGAAGCTTGAGGCGGGCTTCGGGCTTAAGAAGATTGCCGCCTATGCTAAGCGGTGCGGCGGATATGCGGCATTTACCGGCGATGAGGGCTTCCGCACGGAGATTGAACTGCCGCTTGAGCATATCGAAGAAGGAGAGAAAGATGATTAAAGTTTTATTGGTAGATGACGAGACCATGCTCCTCGACAGTCTCGAAATCATTCTTTCGATGAACGGAATGGAGATTGTCGGCAAAGCGCACGACGGAAACGAAGCCCTTCGCATACTTTCCGGCGTGTCCTGCGACATCGCTCTTGTGGACCTTAATATGAAGGGCATGGGCGGAATCGAGCTGATCGGCCATATGAAGCAGCAGTACCCGGGCACGCGAATCCTTGTGCTGACGACCTTTTATGACGACGGCAACATCACCGACGCCATCAGCGGCGGAGCGGACGGATATCTTTTAAAGGACAGCGGAAAGGATGCCATTCTCGGTGCGATCGGACAGATCATGGGCGGCGTCAGCGTGCTCGACCCGAAGGTTATGCAACGCCTTACTACACTTGTAGTACAGAAGCATCCGGCCGGCGCTAAAAAGGACGAAGCGGCATACGGCGAGCTGACCGAACGCGAAAAGGAAATTGCAGCCCTGCTCGTTGAGGGGCTCAGCAACCGCCAGATTGCCGACCGGCTGTACATTTCGGAGGGCACCGTCAAGAATTACATTTCCGCCATCTACGATAAAACCGGCATTCACGACCGCGTTAAGCTGGTTGTCGCCCTGAAGGGATGAGCGGGAAGAGATTGAAATGGTCTCTTTCCTCTGCTATAATGAAAAGACAATATGATTTCCGGACATTAAGGAAAATGTGACACGCGCATACGGAATACGAGGAGGATTACACTATGGCAATGCAGAAGATGCCTGCTGTCCGCAGAGAACCGGGCGGCATGAAATACTGGGAGCATACGTTTGAGCGCTTCCGCATACAGGTTGTCGTGCCGGAGGGCGATGCTCTTTCGGACATCGTCAATTTCGGCTTCGCAGCACCTTATCTTTTGCTGTTCACGGAGCAAAAGCTTAATGCGGAGGAGGCTGTGGCATTTGCCGAAGAGAAAGGCTTCACCGAAATTGCGGCAAAGTATTCCGGTTCCGTTGCCTTGGTTTATCCGACCTGCGATGGCGGATGGAAGAACGCGGACGAGCAGCTGTTTATCGATCTGGTTGCGGAGTCCAGAATCCAGCAGTATTACGAGGACGGCATCATTAAGAGCCGTAACCGGTTCACGGGCGAGTGGGGCGAGTATTTCATTCGCGGCGCGATTTTCAGAACCTGCCTGTACGGATGGGGAAGCTCCGCCGACTATATCGCACGCTGCCTTTTAAAGAAGATTGACGGCCTGTATCTTTGGGGTCCCGGCGAAATCACGCCGCTCGGCGCATCCCTGTACGGGCTTTCGGTAGTGCCGAAGCCCGAGCGAAGAGACATTCCGATCGTTTCAATCTGCAATTCGCCTGAGATTGAGAAAGCGATTTCGGAGGGCTCGGATTATGCTTTCATCCGCAGGGAGGAAGACTATGTCCGGGATTTCCGGGAGGTGTTCGGCCGGTATAAGAGATGGTGCGGCGTCTTGTGCGAAGAGCCCGACCTTTCGGAATACGGCATGGTCGAGGAGCCTGCCTGTGCTACGGTGAAGACTTCAAAAGACAATCTCGGTGACGATGCGGGTTCCGAGGAGCACCGGATCGGCTATATCGCCTGGCATGCAAAGGATTTGTTTGAGAACGGTCCCGTGCCGCTTGTTCTTGCGTTCCACGGAGGCGGAGATTCCGCTTTGCATATTGCGCATGTATCCGGCTGGTGGCGTGTCGCGATGAGAAACCGTTTCCTGCTGGTCACCGTTGAGAACCACCTGAACAGCACGGCAACGGAGATGGTCGAATTCCTCGCGCACCTTAGGCAGAAATATCCGATTGACGAGAGCCGCATCTATGCGAGTGGATTCTCGATGGGCGGATGTAAGTCGTGGGATTTGTTCCAGGAATATCCTTCCCTGTTTGCGGCGCTCGCGCCGATGGATGCGACGTTTGAAGTCGGACTCAACGTATTCGGCAAGGAAGCTCCCTGTGAGATTAACAAAGACATTCCCGTTCCCGTATTTTATGCAGGAGGCGAAATCACGACGCTTCCCGAGCTTCCCTTCCAGGCTGAAAAATGTGTGGACAGAATCCGAAATCTCTTCTCGGTCAACGAAGTGAAGAAGCCGTATACGGCCGAGCTTTCCGATGTGGCCAACTGGGTAAACCCGATCTGGGGCATCGACGGTGACAGCATCGAAACGTTTTATGACGAAAGCCGTGACAGCGTACTGACCGTGCACTACTTTGAGAGCCGTGACGGCGTGATTCGTACGGCGCTTGCAAGCATCAGCGGGCAGGGGCATGAGTGCAGGGAGCACACCTGCGAGCAGGCATGGAAATTCATGAGCCGCTTCACGCGGAAATAAACCGTTCGGAGTACATATGGATAACGATAAACTGATGTGGCACACCGATTCGGAGGAGACAGTCTTTCGTTCCCCGGTGTTTGAAGTGAAGAAGAAAATGCAAACCGCGGAGGCGGGTCCCTCGGGCGCTTATTACGCTGTCAAAGGACACCGCTGCGTCTGCGTGGTTGCGATATATGAAGGAAAGCTCGTGATGGTGCGCCAGTTCCGTCACGGCTCCGACAGGATTACAGCGGAGCTTCCGGGCGGAATCGTGGACGACGGCGAGACACCCGAGGAAGCCGCAAAAAGAGAACTTGAGGAGGAGAGCGGATTCCGCGCCGGAAAGATTACGCTTCTCGGGCAGATGAATCCGAATCCCGCTCTGTTTGAGGATATCAGCACATTAAGCATCTGTCTTGCGGAGGAGCTTGTCCCGACCGGCGAACTGCATCCCGATGCGGACGAGGTTTTGAAAAATGTGCTCGTTCCGTTTGACGAAGTCGTAGCCGAAATGGGAACCGGAGAGTATACGCACATGTTCCTCGGCACCGCGTTTCTGTTCTATCTGAGGTATCGGAAATGTATCGGGTCTATTTAGCGGACACAAACGAACTCCGCAGCCCGGAATTGCTTCACAGACTGCTGCCGTATATCGGAGCGCAGCGCAGGCAGGACGCGGAAAGAATCCGCTCCGAAAGCGGAAAGCTTGCTTCCTACGGAGCCGGAATCCTTCTCTCGCTGGCACTTTCCGATTACCGTTTAAAAAACGAAGAAAAAGGATACCGCACGGTATCCTTCGTTTCGTTAACGTGGGAGGATATGTCGGAGGACGAACTGCTTCTGGTTGAAAGGCGGGACGGCGGGAAACCTTATCTTCCGGCTTTCCCGGATTTTCACTATAACATTTCCCATTCCGCAAACCGTGTCATGCTGACGGTCGGCGACAGTGAAACGGGCTGTGACGTGCAGCAGATCGGAAAGCACGGACGAAAGCTTGCCGAACGCTGCTTCTCACCTGTAGAACTTGCTTACTATGAAGCGGGCGCGGAAGGTGAGCGCGCGGAACGGTTTGCAAGAATTTGGGCGGCAAAGGAAAGCTTTTTAAA
>CADBTG010000080.1 GCA_902797475.1 uncultured Lachnospiraceae bacterium
ACTGTGTCGCAGGTGATTATGACGCCAAGGCGGGAAGTACAATCGTTACACTGAAGGCGGCTACCATCCAAGCCCTCAGCGTAGGTACACATACCATTTCCATTATCTTTGATGACGGCAAGGTGGAGACGAAGCTTACTGTCGAGAAAGCTACATCCACAAACAACTCCGGTACGAATCAGGGTTCGAATGCAGGTAACAGCAACACGGATGATTCGCCGACGACCGGAGACACTCTTACGGACAACCTCTACATCTTGTTGATTTTATCAGCACTCTGTCTGTGCGGAACATTTGTGATTCGCAGAAAACGCCGCGACCTCGAAGCATAAGAGGCGAAGCGTTCGCTCAAAAACAACTGCAACAACAAGGCACTTATATGTAACTGCAAAAGGGCATACCCGGCGGCAATTTGCCGTCTCGGGTATGCCCTTTGGGTGTATCCGGTCCTTTACAAGCATCAGCTTTCTATTTTCTCTCCGATCCATTCACCCATCTTCACCGGGCACTCGGTGCCGGTTGCAAGCACTTTCGCGATAGCGGGATTCAGTTCCATGCGTCCCTTTTCCACAAGTAGTACAATCGTGGAGCCCATCAGCGAGAAACGCCCCATCGTCTCGCCCTTCTTCACCGGCTCGTTCTCTCTTTCGTTGACGATTCCGCCAACCGCCAGGGCACCGACTTCCACCTGAATGACCGGCCCGAAATTGTCGGTTTCAATCAGGGTACGGCAACGGCGATTCAGCCGGAACACGGGAACATTCGCAAGTGCAATCGGCTGCACACTGTGAAGTTGCCCTTCTTTAAACTGATGGTCGTGAACAAATCCGTCATCAATGAAGCAATAGTGATGATAATCATTCGGTGCAAGCCGGAAGACAAGCGCCTGTCCGCCGCCGAAATGACCTGCGAGAATCGCATCGTCCACCAGATCGCTCACGCGGTAACTTGAGCCTTTAATCGCAAAAACGCTTTCCGTCGAAATCGGATAGGCGGAAAGATGGCCGTCGCACGGACTGATGAAATGATTCGGCTCCGGATCGAAGCTGTTCTTAATCTTTCTGCGCTCGAAGAAATCCGAGAAGGACCGGTAGCCGATTCGCGGATACCCCTTCATGCTGATGTTGTATTTTCGAATGTACCGGCGAATCATCCCCTTCGAAAAGGGCGTGTGCAGATACCAGGCCATCACCTTCGGGGCCTTCACTGCAAGCATCACCTTGATCATCGCGCGGCCAACCGGGTTTCCGTACAGAAACCGCATTGCCGCATTGCTTCCGTCTCGTTCCATTCTGACCTCTCATATTCCGGCCCTGCACTTTTGCAAGGTCATCTGTTAATTTCGGGCCTTGCAGAAGCAAGGCCCGTATTGTCTTTACTTCAGCGTAACCCCGTAAATCTTCTTGCCGCGCGTGCCGACAACAACCGTATTGTTGAATACGGACGGCGTTGCCTCGATATTCTTTCCGAGGTTAATCGTGTCCTTAACCTTACCGGTTCTGCCGTCCAGAAGATGCATGTTGCCGTCGGAGTCGCAAAGGATGATATAGCCGTCGCCGTTGCTGTTATATACCGCAACCGGGCTCGACCAGCTGTAATACTTCATGTCGACGCTCCAAACCTCACCGCCGGTTTTCTTATCAATTGCGACAAATTTGCCGTGCTTCTTTCCGCCGGTACGCGCGATATTGAAGTAAACCAGGCCGCTCAGGTTGTTCTCGCCGAGGCATGCCGTTGCCTGCACGCCGCCGGAAACGCCGTCAACGGTCTTACAGCTGTATTCACGTTTCCATATGATTTCACCGGTCGCGGCATTGATTTTGAAGATCGGAATATCACCGGTCTTTCTCTTGTTTGCAGTCCAATGTAAGGATGTCGAAACATAGATATATGCCGTGCCCGTCGCGGGGTCAACCTCCAGAACCGGCGAAGCATTGCTGTCGTCCACGATGTCCTGACTCCAAATCAGTTCCATCGTATTCACGTCGATGCACATCAAATCTCCGCTGTTGTCACAAATGTAAAGATAGTGGTCATAAGCACAGGCAGAAGATTCCATTCCGAGCCAATACGTGTCATTACCGGTCCGGTCGGTCTTGTAGTTCCATTTGACAATTTCAGCCGGATCGATGGTCAGGGTTGTCCCGTCCCACTTCGTGTTCAGCTTCATCGTATACAGAATGCCGTTCTCGCCCGGCTGGATGATAGTATCGGTTTCGGCATCAAACAGCGGCGAAGAGTCAAATGCACAGAAGTTTCCGTTATCCGTTCGGATGGAAAAGGGATCCTCTGCCCCATACTCATACAGCACTTCTCCGGTTACAAGGCTTACAAGGAATGTTCTCGCGGCCTTTTTGCCCATATCGTCACCGGCGCCGACCGCATAAAGCGGAATGCCGTTCGGATAGAGCGAACCCGTTCCCTTAATCGGGAAACCGAGGCTGATCTTCGGACGCGTTGCCGAACCGTCGTCAAGATCCAGGAAATAGATGTTGCCGTCCATGGTGGCATATATGACTTCCACGAGGCCGGATTTGTTCTTCTTCGAATCATACAGATTCATGGCCTTCCGGGTGGCATCGTCCCACTGCACCAAAAGCGGCTGGCCGGTCCATCCGCTTCCGGTCCATTCACCTTTTTTAACGGTCTTCTTTAAGGAGCCGGTGTCGATATTCCAAGCCTTGGCAAGTTTATACGACGTCATATTTGCCACGCCGTAAGCACCGGACGAACGATAGTTGTCGCCGCGGAAGGTCAGCACACCCTTAATCTGCGCATAATTCTTCCCTGAAAAATGGATCTCATTCTGCCGGTAGAAACCGTCCACATCGATTCCGTTCACGTTCAGGTGTGTTTCAAAGCCGAAACGGGATGGCTGTGTAGACGAAACAGGTGTGCATACACCGGTCTCAAGCAGCTTCTGCTCCGATGTGAACGGGGCCGTGTTCAGGTTCGGCGCAACAGAATCCCCTTTCTTCGGTTTTGATAAGGCTTTGCCACAGCCGGGCAGGCATGCTGCCATCAGCGCGGCCAGCGCAAGGCAAATAAACTTCTTTTTGGATACACGCATTCTTTTCTCACTTTCCTGTGTCATTTTCCTGCTCTCTCTTCCCCCCGTAATTCTTTCGGAAATCACCAATCACTGCTCCAGTCCGTGCCGCTGCTGTCCCAGCTGTCCCAACTGCTCGAGCTGTCAGAATCATAGGAACTGCTCGTGTGCCAATCGTCCCAGACCGAAGATGTTTCAATATCGGTAATCCCCCAGCCTGCGTCCCAGTCTTCGCCGACAGAATAGGAGGAATAATCGTCGTAGGGAAATGACACATCGTCATACCATGTCGAGGCGCTTGTGTCATAATAACTCCACTCGTTTCCGTAGCGGTAATAATACCGGCCGTTTTCATCCTGATAATAACCGTCGCGACGATGAAGCCCGATATTGAACCCGGCAACGAAAATAATGAGCGCGGCAAAAAAGCCTGCAAACCCGATGAGGATCTTTTTCTCCTTTTTGCTCATGGTCTGGGGCTTGTATCCCCGGGTCGGAGCCGCATCGGTATAAGCACTTTCCCCGTTCGGATAAATGCCACGATTATGGCACTCGGAAAGAAGCTTCTGATATATTTCATTTACGGCAAATGCCTCATCCGGTCCGCGATAACGGATTGCCCGGACTCCGGTGTCCTTGTTCTTATATACCACAAAGTCCGAACCGTCCCGGTAGATTCCGAACGCCCTCGGCTCCTTATAATCTTCGCCTATGAAAAATCGCATGCGAAGTAAAGGCATCTTCTTTTGCGCGCAATACTTCTGTAACTCTTCAATTGTCTGCGGATTTGTGATGGCCTCCTCTTCAGGCAAAACCTCACGTGCGGACTCGGTCTGCGCGGCCGTGTCATACATCACGGCTGTTCCGCCGGCGCCGACGGAATACCCGTCATCTACGAGCGCACCGCAGTTCGGACATATTTTCTCCCCCTCGGGAATATCTCTTCCACAATACCTGCACAATCTCTTTTCGTTCATGGCATTTTCCTTCTTATGACAAAGTCCGGCACCTGAAAAAGGTGCCGGACCGTTTCTCTTCAGGACTTATTTGCAGATGACATCCTTTACGGTAGCGGCAACATTCTCAGCCGTGAAACCGAATTTCTTAAACAGAACGGATGCCGGAGCGCTTGCGCCGAAGCCGTGCATCGTTACATAGCCGCCGTCAAGTCCGACATATTTGCCCCAGCCGAAATCACTGAGTGCTTCTACTGCAACGCGGGCACGAACATTCTTCGGAAGAACGCTTTCCTTGTACTCGTCGCTCTGCTCCTCGAAGATATCCATACAAGGCATGCTGACAACGCGAACGTCAACTCCGTCCTCGGCAAGCATAGCCTTTGCCTCAAGCGAGATGCTCACTTCGGAACCGGTCGCGATGATGATGGCATCCGGAACTTCCTTCTCGGAATCCTCAATGATATAGCCGCCCTTCAGAGCTTCCTTGGAGGAGCCTGCAAGCTGCGGAAGATTCTGTCTCGTAAGAACGAGCGCGGTAGGAGTTTCCTTGCTCGTTACGGCGCTGTACCAGGCAGCAAGAGTTTCGGTAGCGTCTGCCGGACGGAATACATGGAAGTTCGGCAGGGAACGAAGCATGGCAAGCTGCTCAATCGGCTCATGCGTCGGACCGTCTTCACCGACACCGATGGAGTCATGGGTCAAAACGAATGTAGTCGGGATGCGCATCAAAGCGGAAAGTCTTGCCATCGGCTTTACGTAATCGCTGAATACGAAGAACGTAGCGCAGTAAGCGCGGAGGCCGTGAAGCGTAAGACCGTTGCTGATGGCAGCCATGGCAAACTCACGAACACCGAAATGGAGGTTGCGTCCGCTGTAATCGTCTTTGCTGAAATCGCCGATTTCCTTCATTGCCGTCTTGTTCGAAGGAGCAAGGTCAGCGGAACCGCCGATCAGGTTCGGAACTTTATTCTTCAGCTTGTTAAGAGCCCAGCCGCCGAGATTTCTCGTAGCGTCTGCTTTCTCTTCATAAGCCCAGTATTCTGCATCGTCGATGAGATCCTTAGCGATGTCCATGTTGAACTCATCGTCCCATGCCTTCTTCATCTCCGGGAATTTAGCGCAGTACTCTGCGAACAGCTTGTTCCAGGCATCCTCGTCCTTGGCAAGGTCGGTTGCGATTGCCTTGTAGTTTGCATAAACTTCATTCGGAACATAGAAGGCTTCCTGAGAAGGCCAGCCGAGGAATTCCTTCATCGCCGCAACGTTCTCTTCTCCGAGAGGTTCGCCGTGCGCGCTTGCCTTGCCCTGCTTAGCCGGGCAGCCGTAACCGATCTGCGTCTTCACGGTAATCATGGAAGGCTTCGTCTTCTCGGCCTTTGCAGCCTCAATGGCAGCGCCAATGGCATCAAGGTCATTTCCGTCCTCAACAACGAGGGTCTGGAAGCCCATTGCACGGAATCTTGCCTGTACATCTTCGGTAAATGCGATGTCGGTATTGCCTTCGATGCTGATCTTGTTGCTGTCATAGAAAACAATCAGCTTAGAAAGGCCAAGGGTGCCTGCAAGAGACATGGCTTCGTAGGTAACACCCTCCATCATACATCCGTCGCCGCCGAGCACGTAGGTGTAATGGTCAACAACCGGATAGCCGGGCTTGTTGAACTTTGCGGCGAGATGAGCCTCTGCCATAGCCATACCTACGGACATGCCCATGCCTGCGCCGAGCGGGCCGGTCGTAGCCTCAACACCCTTGGTGTGACGGTACTCCGGATGACCGGGGGTCAGGGATCCGTCCTGACGGAACTGCATCATATCTTCTTTGGTCAGGCCGTAGCCGAACAGATGAAGAAGGGAATATAACAAAGTGGAACCGTGTCCGCCGGACAGGATGAACCGGTCACGGTTCGCCCAATCGGGATTGGCGGGATTGTGCTTCATGTGTTTTGCCCAAAGCTCGTAAGCCACTGCTGCGGAGCCAAGCGGCAATCCGGGATGTCCGGACTTTGCTTTCTGGATCGCGTCTGCTGCCAAAACGCGGATGGCATTAACAGACATCGTGTCGATAGATTTGCTCATGTTAGAATTCCTCCGGGGATTATTCTTTCCTGCCCTGTCAGCAGAAAACAGACAGGCAGGCGCAGCGTCCGTCGTCACGGGCGCATACCTGTGTAAATAATAGCATATCGCTCCGTACAATGCAAGAAATCCACGCCGATTTGAGCAAAAAAGGCCCGCAGGGCAGTCCTGCGG